>JADFJB010000110.1 GCA_022566355.1 candidate division KSB1 bacterium | reverse complement strand
TCCATGATAGAACGGTGGGCGAACTTGTAATTTCCACCAGCGTCGCGATTAAGCAGGGAACGACCGGTGAGTTGCCAGTCATTCAGGGGTATGTTCCATTTATTAGCCAGCATAGCGAGTTTATCTTTGGCAATACGTTCAGCGCCGCGTGCTTTCCTTTTGGTGTACAAATCGACTGCCAATCTCTCAGAAAATTTGCGTAAAGGGTCCTTTTTCAAGCCGGGAACAATCCCTTCTTCTCGTATTAACCAGGCTTCGACCATTTCTTCGTATAGTTCAAAAGCATAATTAATATTTCGTCCAGTTGTTACCAAATCATCTATATGTGCCAGCAGCATGGGCCGAATGCTGAGATTGGGAATTTTTTTCACCATCTCCTGGGCGATACCCCGGCGCTTTAACTGCCTCAGCGGATAACGCTTTTTTAAATAAGCTTGAACTTGTTCATTGGTAAATGGCGAAAGATAGAGTTTATGAAAAACAAATTCAGCCTTTTCACCAGCTTCCCGTGGCCCAAACTTAACGATACCGGTTTCTTGAGGAATCTCTTCTTCCTTTGGGAAAAATTGGGTTCTGCAGGTGATCAGGACTTTGGCAAACTCTCTGGATAAGTCGAGCAGAATTCTCAGCCGTTCCACATGATCGACGATGGCGAGCGTGTCTTCATCCAGGGCATCGAGAAATAATACAGTATCCTTTTTGTTCTTAACCCGCACAATCCTCTTATCAGCGTCGGGAATTCCCAAAGGGATGAGTTGGAATTCGAATTTCCGTCGGCGTTTTCTTAAATTACGCGCGTAGTAATTGAGCAAGAAAGTTGATTTTCCCATTCCCGAATCAGCCAGTAAGAATATGTAGCGGTAATCGGTCGGGTTGTTTAAGGCGTCATCTATTGCATCGAAAAGATTCTGCTTTGCGCCATATACAAGTCGAGGTTCTTCCGAGCCGGCCGGATCGAGGCTCTGGCAAAAAGGCTCAATATAATAACGGGTTGAATTTTCAATGACTCCAATTGGATAAAGCTCAGCGCCAAATCTCTTTTTTAAGGATCGGCGATCTCGTTTGTTTTGCAACCAGGGATGTATCTTTGTGATGTATCCAACTGTAATCGCAACCAAGCCGGCTATAATTCCAACAATAGTTGCAATAATTGTTAAAGGGTTGGGATTTGCTAAAAATGAAGAAACTGCAGTTGTATCCGGCGGCATTAAGGTTCCCTGGATTTTTATTTTATTCTGAATATAAAAACTCAGAAAAGCAAAAGCAAGTCTCTAGTGTTTCAAATATCAATTATATTTTTTATGGTAAAAGTAGGATTGGGAAAAATGACAGGTAAAGCCACAGACTTTCAAGGACTAAAAAATGCCACAGACCGGAACAGACTAATACAAGCCACAGACTTACACTAACAAAAAGCAGGTGGATGCAATTTCGAATTTCTAATTTCTAAGCAAACTCTAAAATCAAATTTCAGGATTTTCATAGTAACGCGTACTTATTCGAAAAAAAATTAAGACAGGATTAACAAGATGAACAACATTTACAAAATAATTGATGAAATAGCAAATTGCCTTGAAACCGTTGCAACGGTTATTACAGATTATTTATTAACACCTGGCTTAAGCCAGGTGCTAATAGGATTATCAAAAGATTTCAACCGCTTTAGCGGTTTTTATATTTGCATCATTCAAGGTTACTAATTAGGATTTATCTACATCCGGATCGGCTTTCTTATCCTTCTCTTCGTCAGGTTTGTTCTCGGTTGAAGATTCACTGTCTCTACTCTTTCGTTGTTTTGACCAGGTTTCGATACTCTCCCGAATAGCTTCGCCCAAGTCTTGAACATCGGATGCCCCTTTACGCCAGAAATCTTTGAAGGCATCTGCGCTGGTTGCTGCACCACCACAAAAGGTCTGCCAGGCATTGGAATCTGTTACTTCATCTTCGTAATAAGCTGCCAACTGCCGGCTGGCAATCGCCACTACATTTAATGAACTTCCTGATTCCAGCGGTTCAAATACAGTCGTTTCATTTGGGTCAAGCTGCTTTAAACGTTCCAGGACCCGGTTGTATTGTGCCACACAATATTGTGCAGAATCCGTAGTGTCTTCTGTCCACTCCACATTTAAAGCCATTCGAGCGGTTCGTCGCAACATGTTGACCAGTTTGGTCAGTTCTTTTTCTCTATCCATTTCTTTTCTCCTTCTCTTAATAAATTAATTTGATCGCGCAGCAACTGTTTGCCGCGAAATATTCGCCATTTTATCGTATGCATGGGTACGTTAAGGAAAGCCGTCATTCTTTTTAGAGGCATCTCGTCGAAATACCGCATTCGCATTACCATTGCATATTCTTCGGGTAGCTTTGCTAAGGCCATCATTATTTCCTCATTGCTGTCTTTCCTGTCAATCAGTGGCTGGTTCAGTTCACTTATGTGTTCAAGCAGCATTTCATCAAATTCCACATGTTTGGCTGATTTGTCCTTCTTCCGTTTGATGAATCTTAAAGCACGGTTACGGGCAATAGTCATAAGCCATGCCGCAAATTTATCGGGGTTTTCGATAGAAGGCAAAGCCTTGAATGCGAGTAGTAAAGTATCCTGTGCAACATCTTCGGCATCCGTGAACCCAACAATTGACTGTGCAAAGCGAACGACTGCAGTCCGATAACGCAGCACCAGCTCATTAAAGGCTTCAAAATCGCCAAGAATCGCTGCCACAACAAGAACTTCATCGGGAAGTTCCTTATTTGATTTTTCGTTTGGGTTCCTTAACGATGAATCGCTTTGCAAATGTGAATGGTTATCCTATTATTCGTATTTGAAAAAACCTTTAACTTATTCAACAAAATAGGTGGTTTTATTAGTAAAGATACATAAAAAATAAAAAGGATAGGAGCCACAGACAGCCACAGACTAGTTAAAGCAGATTTTTTAGTATTTCCTCTTGCTTTTGTCAGTGTAAGTCAGTGGCTTGCTTTTGTCTGTGAAAGTCAGTAGCATTATGTCTGTGCAAGTCTGTGGCATTATGTCTGTGCAAGTCTGTGGCTATAAGTCCTTATTTTGTCAACTAAAAAATTATCGGCTTATGAATATCTTTATCCCGCATCGTCATTTTGATCCATCGGTTCCGGAAATGATCGATAATCAGAACAATGACCCCCTTATCTTACGCGATGATTTGAAAAATCTGCAGGTGATCAATCGATTGTTTGGCGGCTTAGCGGCAGTACTGTCGGAGATCAAAAAATTATTGTTGAGAATGGATAAACATGAAGAGATCAGTATTCTCGATTTGGCAACAGGATCTGCAGACCATCCGGTTGCGATTGCTAATTTTCTATATGAAAAAGAGCTAAATTTTAAAATTGTAGCAGTTGATAAGAATCCTGATATTCTTGAAGTAGCCAGACAGCAAACCAAAGATTTTCCGGAAATCCATATTGAAGAACACGATATTTTAAAGCTTCCTTACGGATCAGACAGTTTTGACATCGTGATTTGTTCACTTGCCATTCATCATTTTACAGAAGATGAAGTTATTATCATATTGAATCATATGAATTTAATAAGCAGGGTTGCTTTAATTGTTAACGATTTAAATCGAACCTGGCCTGGCGCCTGGACTACATGGCTTTACACGCATGCAACAACACGAAATCCCATGACTCTTCACGATTCCTATCTTTCGGTCTTGCGCGGATTTACAAAATCTGAACTGGGCAAAATGGCGGTTAAAGCGGGTATTGAAAAGATTACTATTAAAAAACGGCCGTTCTTTCGCCTACTATTAATTGGAGAATAGGTATGCATAGCGAAAGTAGTATTATAATCTATTCAGCTTTAGATAATATTTTCGAAACTGCCGCTGATTTGTCGCTCTGGCCTAAAATTTTACCACATTACCGATATGTCAATTTTTTAGAAAAGAAGTCAACTAAATTCAGGGTTGAAATGGCTGCAAAACGAAATTGGATTCCCATAAAATGGACTTCGGATATTACAATAAATCCAGATAAAAAGGAAATTCATTTTCATCATTTAAAGGCGTTTACCAAAGGTATGGATGTAGTTTGGACATTTACGCAATTAGACAGCGGGGTAGATGTTCGCATTGTGCATGACCTGAAATCTAAAATTCCAATTATCGGAAAATTCATTGCAGAACAAATTGTTGGAAAGTTCTTCATCCATTATGTGGCAAATCAAACACTCATCCATATGAAACAATATATTGAGCAAAAATATGGATCGTAGACGAGTCGTTATAACAGGCATCGGCGCTATTACTCCAATAGGTCATGGCAAGGATGGCTTGTGGAAAGGCGCTAGTGAAGGAGTATCGGGCGCACGGGTTATTTCAAGATTTGATACTTCGCAAATCCGCAATAAAGTGGCAGGTGAAATTATTGACTTTAATCCTTTAGATTTTTTTGATAAAAAATTAGTGAAGCGAATGGATAGATTTTCCCAATTTGCCCTGGCAGCCGGCAATATGGCAGTCGAGGATGCTAAATTGGTTTATGATCAAAAGCAGCCCAATTCACGGGTTGGTGTAACCTTGGGAACAGCGTTGGGAGGAGTTGCCGGTGCAGAAAAGCAGCATAAGGCATTTTTAGAAAAAGGCATTCGCGCGGTAGATCCGAGTTTGGCTCTTACGGTTTTTGGTGGAGCAGGATCAAGTAATATTGCAATACAGTATGGATTCACCGGTCCAAGCAATGCAAATTCAAACAGCTGTTCATCTGGAACAATTGGAATTGGGGAAGGATTTCGGTATATTCGTGACGGCTATGCCGATGCAATGATAACAGGCGGAGCGGAAGCGCCGTTGTTTGAATTAAGTTTTAGCGCCTTTTCTATCATTCGTGCGATGTCTACCAACCCTGATCCCGATTCAGCTTCCAGGCCATTTGATAAAAACCGTGATGGCTTTGTAATGGGTGAGGGGGCTGCAGTTCTTGTGTTGGAAGAATTATCGAATGCTGTTAAACGAGGGGCAAACATTTATTGCGAAGTGCTTGGCTTTTCCTGTAATAATGACGGCTATCATATGGTAGCTCCAAGACCCGACGGTCTGTGTGCAATAAAGGCCATGAAGAATTCATTGCAGGAAGCAAATATAAACATCGACTCCGTGGGCTATATCAATGCTCATGGCAGTTCCACTGCTTTGAATGACAAAACCGAAACTTATGCAATAAAACAGGTTTTTGGCGACAGGGCTTACAAAATTCCAATCAGCGCTACAAAATCGATGCACACCCATTCATTGGGTGCGGCCGGCGCTATCGAAGCAGCCATTAGCGCAATGATCTTTACCCACAACTTTATCCCTCCAACGATCCACCTTGAAAATATTGACCATGATTGTGATCTGGATTATGTTGCAAATAGAGGGCGAGAAGCCACGGTAGATTATATCTTGACCAATTCTTTCGGATTTGGCGGAATTAATTCTGCATTGGTTTTTGGTCGCTACATTCAATAATGCAATCCAATGAATTTCATGTCATAGTGGTAGGTGGCGGACCCGCCGGTTCAACTTGTGCTGCGTTATTAAGCAAAGCCGGTTTAGAAGTTTTACTCATTGACAAAGCGAAATTTCCTCGACAAAAAATTTGCGGAGATTGTATTAATCCGGCAGCCTGGCACATTTTCGATTTGCTGGGGATTAGTGATGAGATCAAAGCCCGAACTCCAAATTTCATAGAATGGATTCGTGTTCATAACAAGAATGGCGAAATTGTGCAAGTTCATCTTAAAAAAAATATCACACCCTTTTTTGCAATGTGCAGGAGTGAATTGGATGATATTTTGCTAAATCATGCGAAAAAATTGGGTGTGATTGTCCTGGATGAAACTCGAGTAGTGGATCTGATTTACGACAGAAAGTGGAATATTTTTATTTCCGGGATAAAAAATAAGAATAATAAAAAAGTTAATGCCAAAATATTAGTCGGCGCCGACGGCAGAAATTCTTTTGTAGCAAGAAAACTAAGCAAGCAATCTCAAAAGAATAAATCGTTCAATAATGGCAAAAGCTTAGATCGTGTTGGCATTCAATGGTTATTGAACAGTCGTGGGTTCGAAAATAATTGTGTTGATTTATTTTTTTATGATTTAGGATATTTTGGCATAGTAGGATTAGGCCAAAATTTAATAAACCTTGCGATGGTAACAACTCCGGGAATTGCAAGGCTTGTTTCTAAGAATCCATTAAAATTCCTGTCAAAAACAATTAAATCCAATAATCCATTCAATCAAATTTTTGGGGAAGTCTCTAAATTTGAGAATTCGCTTACGGCATTTCCAATTAATCCAAGACAACGTCAAACTGAATTTCAGTTTAGCTGTTTAATTGGAGATGCAAGAAAAACTGTGGAGCCGTTTACAGGGCAAGGAATTTACTTCGCTCTTCAAGACGGAGTGATTGCTGCAAAGAGGATTTTGGAACATTTTGGCAATAAAACCGATACCTTGGAATTTTCCAAAATAAATCGATTTTGGGTCAATCATGTATTTTCACCCATCTTAAGAAATTCAGGGGTTACGAATAAACTCATTTCATTTGGATCCGGAAATTTAATACTCACGAAACTGGCTGCAAAAAGTGTGTTTAATAAAATGATATTGTAATCTTATGGAGGACCCTAAATCTTGTACGTTATTTCGTGGCCGGGCCAATCGAGCAGTTTACGATTCTGCCAAAATTATTCGAAGTAATGTCAGAAAATCCCACCATATTCAATAATGAATTTACAACATTCGATTGGGTAACTTCATTTTTTACAATTTTATGATGTGGTTCATTGTAACGGTGGTTTTTGTATTAATGCATAAAAACTTACAGGGAAATATGATCATAAAAAGTTTGAAGGTATTTGGGTTAATATTTTTACTTTTCGCTAGTATTAGTGCAATCTATATGAATCATTACACGCATGCGAAGACATTTTATATTTTAAATATTTTGGATGGTGTGATCGCATTTACGATAGTTGCGTTGGCAAATGGATTGCTTTATCCCAGAATTTTTAAAAAGGAATTGTAGAATGGTTATTTGATTAAGCCAAACTATTATCCTTATCCAAAAATTGCTTTAAAGATATAATAAAAAAATATTGCACCTATGGCTCCTATAGGAATTGTAATAATCCAGGATATAATAATAGTGACCACCACTTGTAAATTTAAAGCCCCAATGCCGCGGGCCAGCCCGACACCGATAACAGCGCCTACAAGCGTATGCGTTGTGCTGATTGGGAGGCCTAATTTAGAAGCTAGGACAATAGTTGTTGCCGCAGCAAACTCCGCAGCAAATCCTCGGGTAGGCGTTAATTCGGTGATCTTTTTACCAATGGTAGCCATCACACGCCAGCCCCAGGTCGCTAAACCGAAAACAATGCCAACGCCACCCAAACCTAAAACCCAAACGGGCACTGTAGATTCCAAATCCACAACACCGGACTTGAGGGTTGCTATAACAGCTGCAAGCGGTCCTACAGCATTTGCAACATCATTTGCGCCATGCGCAAAGGCCACGAATGATGCACTGAGTATTTGAAGAAAAGCAAAAATCCGTTCCACTGTTTTAAATTCGCTGGATCCTTGTTCAACCTTGGTGCCCATTTCAACTTCTTTATGAATGCCTTTAAGGTCAATTAGCATTTGTTCTGCTTGGTCTTTGATTATTCCTGTTGCATTTTCCGAAACCTTGGAGAGATGTTGAATGGCCTTTTCTACATTTTTGTTAACTACTAATGGCTGTCTTATTGTTATTCTATCTTCCGATTGATGATCAGGAATTCGCTTTACCAGGAAAAAACTTACAAAAGCCGCTAATATGCCAACACCAATTGCTATTGATATTGCATCTAAAAAGTCCAGATCTAGTTTCAAATTTTTAAGTCCCTTGAAAACCATCGTCAAAGTGAGTATTGCAAAAACAAAAAACACAATATAAGGCGTCAAGCGTTTGGCAGATCTTACGGGATCGACACTGTAAAAGATAAATCTCCGCAGCAATGTAAAAATTAAAAAAGCGATTGTGCCGCTAAGCAGGGGAGAAACGATCCAACTGGAAAAGATAAATCCAACTTGTTCCCAATCAACGGCATGTATACCTCCTATCACAGCTCCAAAACCCAGGACGGCCCCTACAATGGAATGTGTTGTTGAGACAGGCCAGCCATAATAAGAGGCCACTTGCAGCCAAATAGCTGCTGCTAACAGAGCGCCAACCATGCCGAAAACCAGGTCTAAAGGAGCATTTTGGAAAACCTCCGGGTTAATAATTCCCTTTCTAATCGTTTCTGATACATTCGTACCTACTAAGAAAGCCCCGGCGAATTCCAGAATAGCTGCAATGATGACAGCTCTTTTAATAGTTAATGCGCCAGATCCTACTGATGTGCCCATAGCATTTGCAACATCATTTGCCCCTATACTCCATGCCATATAAAATCCACAAGCAATAGCGAGATAAAGTAATATTGTTTCAACTTCCATATTCGGACATCCTAATCATCAGCTGATATTCTTAAATTCATCGATATGTTTTCCTTTGCTTTATTTTTTAAGATCAAGCAGCATCCTTATTCTATCTGCCAGATTTTCAGAAAGATTCCCCAAAGATGCCATGGCGCGGATTATGCTATTCCACAACATGAAACTGGTATATGGATATTTATCATCTATATTGAACATTTTTTTTCCTAATGATCGCTGCTGTATATCAGCTTCATGCTCCATTAGTGAAACCTCATCTGTCATTCGCCGAACTTTTTCCGCTTCGTTACCGCCAAAAGAAGACGCCAGGAGTTCATCCATCTCACGAATAATTTGATGAGCCATATGAAATGCTTCTATGTTTTTATTCAAGAAAATTTCCAACTCCTTTTCCAAATCAGGTAATGGTTCAAGATTTTTAAGTGTAAAAAGAACCGCAATATCTTCTGCTGTATCAGCAATAGCATCCTGTGTGGCTAAAATTTGAAGTAAATCTCCACGGTCTATTGCAAGAAATAAACCCTTAGGTAAATTATTGCGAATTTTATTTTTAGTAAGATCGGCAGCGTGCTCCAGTTCTGAAATTTCCTCTGCTAGCTGGCTTATTCGTTCAAAATTTTCTTCCTTATAGGTTTTGAAAAGTTCCTCCAATTTACCAATACAAGCTGCAACTTTTTCCATATGCGTTTGTAATGGGGCAAATGGGGAACGAGAGAACAATGCAGAAAACCCTCTCATTGTGCTATCTCCTCTTTATTAGATTTTGTGTCGTAAATTAAAGGAAAAAATATTTCCAATCAAGGAAGTATCAAATAAATTTGACTGCTTTGTTTTTTTATATCAATTAAATTTATTTTATTTTTTCAAAGGAATGATTAATTGTAAACTGATCCAATGTTCATTAGAATTATCATGCCTGGAAATGTAATTCAAATAATAATCGGACTTGTGGTAGGTCTGTCATAATCATTTAAACCACAGTATTTTATAATCTTTGAATGGTATAGCCTGGATCATAACGCAATCGAATAAAGCATTGGTCTTTCAGCATTATTGATATTTGGTTTTTCCTGAATCGTTTTTTAGTTTAGGTCTTTTTTATTACGCGAAATATTCTATGCATTCTTACTTCAACTGCAGCGAACATGGAAATAATTGTAGGTTTTTTCTTCATTAATATCATATTATTTTTCGTAGGTTTCATTTTATAAATTCCAACAGTCATTTTAATAACTTTTGTTTTATTTAAAACTGCGGAATTAGATGAATTCAAATATACTCTGTAATCAGCTTAATAGATCACATCTTAATAGGATATGAAAGTCTGGCTGGTTCTTTTGTGATTGATGTAAAATCGAAACAATTATTACAACGGAGGATTAGAAATATGAACCGAAAATATTTGATTTTGGCATTGGTTGCTTTCAGTTTGCTGAGTATAGTATTAGAAAGTTATGGCCAGGAAGCTCGCCGTCGATGGGAACGAATGTGCGAGATACGGCGGCAGAAATTCGACCTCATCCTGCCAGAAGTCATGCGCGAGAACGGTATAGATATGTGGATCACAATGATGAAGGAGGGCAACCCGGATCCACTATACGAAGACCTGGGTCGTGGCTATACAGGCTCAAAAGGTTACTATATTTTCACCGATCGGGGCGGTGATAGAATTGAGAGGATCGCGATCGGTATTTCAGGGTATATGCTCAAAGAATGTGGCGTTTATGACCAGGTACTGGGAGAGGTCAATCTTCGGAAATTTGTCCAGGATCGAAATCCGAAAACCATTGGCATCAATATTTCCGATCATATTGGCGCTGCCGACGGATTATCACACTCCAGTTATGAATTCCTGAAAAAAGAGCTCGGTGAGACCTATGCATCACGATTGAAATCAGCTGAAAAACTGGTATCGGATTTTCGTTCTCGTCGAGTTGCCTCGGAACTCGTTGCATTCGGTGAAGCAGGAGAGCTCACACGTCAGATCACCGAAACAGCATTGTCGAATGAGGTCATCACACCTGGTGTAACAACCTTGGAGGATGTGGCCTGGTGGATCCAGGATCAGGTTCTGGCTAAAGGCTTGCAAACCTCATTTGACATGCCCTCTGTCTATATAACTGGACCAAAGGGGATCGAAGCCATTTCCAATACACGAATTATCCAACGCGGCGATTTTATGATGACGGACTGGGGATTAGGGTATCTCAATATGTACACAGATGTCAAACGAGTGGCTTATGTCCTAAAGGAGGGGGAAATCGCTGCACCCAAGAACTTGACTGATGCTTACACCACAGCATTGAGCATCCGTGATATTTTGCGAAAGAATATATTGCCTGGAAAAACTGCTGCAGCTACCTACAAAATCTTGAACAAAAAGATCGAAGAGGCCGGCTTTGCCATCATGAAAGAATTCAACAAGCCTTCAGGAGGCGATGCTATAGATGTGATCGTCGGTTGTCATTCTGTCGGTAATCTCGGGCATGGCATCGGACCTTCCATCGCTTTCTTCAATCCGCGCCGGCTGCAATTTGAAATCAAACCCAATAATCTTTTTTCTATCGAGTATTTTGTTTATATTCCATTACCCGAGTGGGGTGGAGCAAAAGTTCGAATCCCTATCGAAGACGATGGGGTAGCCACTACCCGTGGGATAGAATGGTTATACCCGGTAGCTGAGCGAATTCTGCTCATAAAATAAACTTGTTTGTAGAGCACACAACACGGAATAAGTAAGTGTTAACATTATCATTCGAGTGATGGTACAATATTCATGAATATTCTAGAAACAGACCGCCTAATCCTCTGTAAACTCTCTATTGACGATGTGGAATTAAGTGGTCAAATTGTCTGATGATGCGCCGGAAGGAAAGTTATTTGGATTACGGGTTTAATATTATTTGATTTTCCTTTGTTTTTTCGAATCATCTATTTACCTTTTACCTTTTACCTTTTACCTTTTACTTTTTACTTTTTACTTTTTACTTTTTAACTTCTTATTGATTCAACTTAATTTAGATTAAATATATTGCAGGAGCAATGAAGAACGTGAGAATCTATCAAACTTTGTCGCAATACCGGCGGGATTTAACCGATAAAAAAGACTTTAACTAATTGGAGAACAAACATGTTGAAAAAGCTTGTCATTACGGTGCTGGTAAGTGGGGTGGTCCTGATTGTAAATGTTGGACTAAATGCACAACCGAATTTGTCGCCGGATAATGAAATGTTGGCATCTAAAGCTGCATCAGCTCCGGAAACCTATGATGATCTTGTCGACTTCTTTTTTGCCTGGCGTGAATTCCATGCACCAAAAATGATCGATGGCGTTCCGGACTACTCTGTAAAAGCCATGGAACTTCGGCATCGTGAACTTGCTGATTGGCAGAGCCGCCTGGCCGACTTCGATACTACGGGATGGCCAATCGCCCACCAGATCGACTGGTACTTGATCTGGGTAGAAATGAACGGACTGGATTTTGCTCATCGGGTCAAGAAACCATGGTCGCGGGATCCGGCATTTTATGTCTGGTATCATCCATCTCCAACGGATGTTCCCGAGCGTGAGGGACCCAACGCATATGGAAATATTGAACTACCGAACTACCAGTGGCCGCTCTCCGACGACGATGCCGCGGAAATATCCAGCCGGTTGCGCCGGGCACTTGAGGTTTTTAAGCAAGCCAGGATCAACCTGACGGGTAATGCCCGTGATTTGTGGGTTCTCGGTATCCGAAGTATTCATGATCAAAGTAACGATCTCGCAACCCTGGCTAAATTTGTGACTCAAACATATCCGGAGCTTGCTGCTGTGGCGCTTGAGGTTCGTGAGGCATCGAACCAATTTGCAGACTGGCTGGCCGAGCGTGCGTCTTCGAAGACTGGATCATCAGGAGTAGGCAAAGAAAACTATACCTGGAATCTCAGAAACGTCCATCTTTTGCCATATTCCTGGGAGGAAGAAGTACTGCTCATGCAGCGTGAGCTGGCGCGATCCCATACATCGCTTCGACTGGAAGAAAATCGCAATCGTGATTTACCGAAGCTTTCTTTGATCGATAACGCTAAAGACTACGACCGGCTTCTGAACGCGGCGGTAACCGAATACATGGAATTCCTCGAGGAAGAAGAAATCGTACCGATGAAGGGTTATATGGATGCTGCCCTGCGTGCCCGCATCGGGAGTTTTTCGCCATCCGACGGTCTCCGTGGATTCTTCTCGGAGATTGGCTACCGGGATCCCATCATCATGCGTACACACCAATATCATTGGATCGACCTGGCTCGCATGCGCGATGAACCCAATAAAAGTCGGATTCGTCGTACGCCGCTGCTCTACAACATCTTTGACGGTCGCGCCGAAGGGATGGCCACAGGCATGGAAGAGATGATGATGCATGCTGGTTTTCTCGACGATAAACCTCGTGCCCGGGAGTTGATCTGGATCCTGCTGGCCCAGCGTGCTGCTCGGGGTCTTGGCGGCTTATACCAGCACGGCCTGGAAATGAACCACGATGAGGCCACCAAGTTCGCCTCAAAATGGACGCCCTGGGGTTTGCTGCCTGCACAGGGTAGTACGATACAGTGGGAGGAACAGTTCTACCTGCGACAGCCAGCATATGGCACAAGCTATGTAATCGGTAAAATCGAAATTGAAAAACTGATTGCTGAATATGCCCGTCAGCGTGAAGGCAATTTCGTTTTTAAGGAGTTTATGGATGACTTCAATAAAGCCGGCGTCATCCCGGTATCCCTGGTCTACTGGCAGTTGACTGGTGATAAGTCGATGTTGAATGCAGCGATTAGTAAGTAGTAATCGCTCGCAGGTAAGGGATTCAGAATTTGAACCAAACTCCGACATTTACTCAATTCGGTAGCCAGCATTTCGTTTCAGCTATTCTCATTGTTTTAGCAATGATTTTTATTCCCGTTATCATCAGACAAGCCAATTCCAAATCAGTAACTCAAACAACTGCCGTGATTTTGGCCTCAATTTTGTTGGTGTTTAAGGTTGGAGAACCGATTTACAGGATAGCCATCGGGGAAGCATGGCAAACTCAACTTCCTCTCCAGTTATGTGATATTGGCGCTATTGCCATCGCTCTTTTCCTGCTTCGTGAAAACAGTCTCTTGTTTAAACTTGGTTATTTCTGGGGATTGGGCGGCGGCATTCAGTCTATTCTGACTCCCGATTTACAGGTTGGATTTCCGCATATCAATTTTTTCTTTTACTTCATCCCTCATGGTCTAAGTATGGTCTGCGTTTTATACGCAATTGTTGTCTTTAAACATCGACCCTCTTTAAAATCTGTTAGCCAGGTCTTTTTGATCACTTTATTATATGCAGCAATCATATATCCTGTAAACATCCTTCTTGATGCTAATTATCTTTTTTTGATGAGTAAACCCCATGGCACGACGCTGCTTACTTTTCTCGGTCCATGGCCGTGGTATATATTAAGTTTGATGGGCGTGGCATTTTTTGTCTTTTTCATCTACTATAGTCCGTATTTAGTTATTGATTTCATAAAGAGAAGAAAAATCGAGGGGTAAGTGTGAGACACAGAGTAAGGTGTATTATCAAAAAATCGTGAAATCAAGGAATAAAGGCTCAGACGATGAACATCCAGATACGCCCCATGCAACCATCAGACTGGTCTTCTGTTTGTTCTATTTTTGAACAAGGAATAAAAACAGGGCTGGCTACTTTTGAGGTTGGTGTACCATCCTGGGAAGAATGGGAAAAAAATCATATGCAGATCTGCCGGTTGGTCGCCGAAGACAATGAGAGGATTATCGGATGGGCTGCATTGACGTCGGTTTCTCACAGGGATGTATATTCCGGGGTAGCCGAAGAATCTGTTTACATTGCAGAAGAAGCCAGGAGTAAAGGAGTTGGCAGAATTTTATTGCAAGCGCTTATCCAAGAATCTGAAAAAAACGGTATCTGGACTCTCCAGGCTGTCATCTTTCCTGAACATAAAGCCAGCATCGTATTGCATGAGTCATGCGATTTCCGAATAGTGGGGTATCGAGAGAAAATTGGCAAACTGGATGGTAAGTGGAGAAATACCCTGTTAATGGAACGGCGAAGTAAAATTTCAAGCTTGAATTAATTCTCAAAATTCAGTTTCTTAATTTCACCTAAGGCTATAAATTTTCTGTCCCTTCTTTAGCGGCCTTTGCAAATTGGCTACAAATGAAATCAATGTACCAATATTCTGCAACATCACCACCTTCGAACTAATAATGATGAAAAACGTGAAATTTGCTCAAGATGCTTGATTGTTTTCGTTTAATTTATGAATATTGTATTTTGCAACAATCTCAAAGACATAGATTGAATTCATATTTCTGACTTTTATGTTTAAAGTCACATCACAAAATAAAAAGGAGAACCAGGTATGAAGGGAATTGTAGCTTACATTTTTGGACTTGGACTGATGGTGAATGCCGGCCTATTTATTCCCCAGGCAATTAAAATTATCAAAACAAAGAGCGCTAAAGAAGTATCACTGATCACATTTGCCGGCTTTAATATCTTGCAGATCACCGGTATTCTGCACGGTATTTATCAAAATGATCCCTACCTTTTGACAGGAATGATTGCCAGTTTTCTTGCCTGTGGTGCGGTTACGGGTTCGGCCATTGTATACAGGAATAAATAAAGAACAATATACAGCGATCAGAAAAAGAGGCGAGTATGATTCGAAATATGATTGAAGAACGAGGAGTGGGCTATGAGACAGACTTCGATGGCGAGGCGGAAATGTCTCCCGAATTGAAGGCTTAAGCGATGCAGTGTTGCTTTTGCGATTACGCTATTGGTCGTTTCTCTGCAAGTTCCAAAATCTTTCGACGATTTAATTTATACTATAAAAAGATTTGTTGCATTCGGCATCTGTTTCGCGTTTCTCATCTGGATTTGGTATAATCATTATATTTATTTCCGTCGCTATGGTTTTACAAAATGCGGTTACCGTCACTTTTAATGAAAGACTGCTTTTTGTGGTATTGTTCTATATTTATCCACTCAAGTTTCTATTTACATTTTTGGTCAATGTCTTTTTTGGCCTTGGGGCGCTGTCCGGAGTTATTGAACGAGGCCAAAGGGGCTCTTTGATGATTATCTATTCAATCGGGTTTATCGCTATTTTCAGTATTTTTGGTTTACTTTAT
>JADFJB010000109.1 GCA_022566355.1 candidate division KSB1 bacterium | reverse complement strand
ATCGTGATTTACTTGTATGTGGAATAAGCATGCAATTGAAACAGTACATCAAAGATTTTGACGAAATAATTTCTCCTCCTGACGATGATTTTCAGTCAAGCGGCTTGTTGTCTAAATCGGTAATACGACTTGGCTTTCTAGCCGTACTGCCGCGTAAAAGCATAGCTGGTGCAATTGGTTCCATTCTAGGTAAACGTCACAAGCGTGTACTAAGAAACCCTAGCAATTATCTGGCTGGTAAGAAATTGGTCAAGCATCGAAGCTAAGCCATGTAACTTATCATAAATTATCTCAACCACCGGCATTATCTGAGTAAAAAGGCCGTTTATAACCCACTTCCCAGCTTTCACAAAGATTTAACTTGACAACTATTTCTAAATTGTATAATTTGTTCAAGCAAAGTAAAATCAAAAAAATGAATAACTTTAAAACATACAATTCCGATAACGATTCCTGGTGGTGGTATAGTAAACTATGTGGAATTTGTATGTCCTGATATTAAAAATCAATGATGAATTTACAAAGCCCACTTATCCCGGTGGGCTTTTTTGTTGTGAGTAACTTATGGCCATGACTTTCGAACAATTTGAAAAATTAGCAAAACCCAGGACAATAGTCCCGGTTTACCGCAAGTTGAATGCCGACTTTATCACCCCGGTTATTGCTTATCTGAAAATAAGAGAAGAAGGAAGTTACTCCTTCTTGCTCGAAAGCGTAGAAAAGGGGCAGCAGCTAGGCAGGTATTCATTTATCGGCCAGCAGCCATTTCGGGTGGTTTCATCCTTAGATTCCCAAACAGTCATCGATGAGTTTAATGCAAACCACATTGCAAAGAATAATTACTTTAGTTTGCTGGAATCCTATCTTAAAGAATATCAATCGATTTCCGTAGAAGGGCTGCCCAAATTTACCTGCGGAGTACTAGGATTCGTTGGCTATGATATGATTCGATCCATTGAAACACTGCCTGAGCCAAAACAGGATAAAATAGGCAGCGAAGATGCTGTAATGGCATTTTATGACAACCTGGTTGCTTTCGATCATTTGAAGAATGAGGTAATCCTTATTGCCAATGTTTTTGTCGATCAGGATAGCCATATACCACATTTGTACCGTGATGGGCAAAGAAGATTGGATCAGTTGTTGGAAAAATTAAACCGGCCATTTTCCGTTGAATTGAATTTTTCGGCATCATTGGATCAATTCAAGAGTAACTTTAGTGAATCGGAATTTGAAGAAGCTGTCCGGCAGGGAAAGGATCATATTTATGCCGGTGACATTTTTCAAGTGGTTCTTTCTCAACGGTTTGAGGTAGCGTTTTCCGGCGATCCTTTCCAGGTTTACCGGTCATTACGAACCGTAAATCCGTCGCCATATTTGTATTACCTTGATTTTGTCGGCTACCAAATTATCGGATCTTCGCCGGAACCGCTCATTCGGGCAGAAAAAAACAACCTGGAAATTATTCCGATTGCCGGCACACGGCCAAGAGGGAATTCCAGCGAAGAAGATAATAAGCTGGCTGATAGTCTGCTGCATGATCCGAAGGAACTTGCGGAGCATATCATGTTGGTCGATCTTGCCAGGAATGATATGGGCCGGGTATCCAGGCATGGCAGTGTTAAAGTAAGCGATTTCAAAACCATCGAGCGTTATTCCCATGTGATGCATATTATCTCAAGAGTGACTGGAGAATTGAAGGAAGGCTTTACATCTGTCGATGCTTTTAAATCTGCATTTCCGGCAGGGACTGTTTCCGGCGCTCCGAAAATACGTGCCATGGAAATTATCCATGAATTAGAAAAGCAGAAACGAGGAATTTATGCTGGCGCAATCGGGTATTTCGATTATTCCGGCAATATGGATATGTGCATCGCAATTCGAACCATAATTGCGAAGGATAACAAACTGTACTTGCAGGCTGGAGCAGGAATTGTAGCGGATAGTATTCCTAAAAACGAATACCAGGAAACCATCAATAAAGCGCTTGCTTTACGCATGGCAATTGAAAAAGCAGATGAGGGAATCCATGATTTTATTTATCGATAATTACGATTCATTCACCTACAACCTGGTTGATTATTTTGGCCAATTAGAGCCATCCTTAAAAGTGGTGAGAAATGATCAGATTACTCCGGATGAAATCGCAGAATTACAACCGGCTGGAATTGTAATTTCTCCTGGCCCCGGCACGCCAGACAATGCCGGAGTGTGTTGTGATGTCATTAGACAATTTTACCAGACCATCCCGATTTTAGGTGTATGTTTAGGCCACCAATGCATCGGACAGGTTTTTGGTGCAAACATTATCCGGGCTCCGGAACCGGTGCATGGTAAAACTGCTTTAATCCGGCACATGGGAAATGAAATATTTGCAGGAGTTCCATCGCCATTTGCAGCAACGAGATACCATTCGTTAATTATAGACCGGAAATCTGTGCCCAATGAATTGCAAATTACCGCAGATACCGAAGATGATTTGATTATGGCTATCCAACACAATATTCACCAGGTTTATGGCGTTCAATTTCACCCTGAATCCATTTTAACTTCGGAAGGTTTCAAGATCATTGCGAATTGGCTGGAAAAAACGCAGGCTTTTTGATAATTAAGTTAGCCACCGAATTAGACGGAATCATCTCTGAATCTCAAAAAATCGACGTTTTCTAATCCTAAATAAGTTATATTAATGTCGGGTGTGAATCTAAAACCTGGCAGGTTTTTTCTAAGAAAGCAATAAATTCGTAAAAATATGGAGTTAGAAACCTGCCAGGTCTATTTGCACATTTCATGAATTACAAAGTAAACAAGGATAAAATATTTTTAAAGGATTCGAATTTGGAGTTTTGATTTTATCTTGTTACGGGATTCGAAATTCGGTTTTAGGATTTTGAGATCATTTTTGCATACCGTTTTGCAAACCAATCCCGGATGAACCTTAATTCTAATCTTATTGAAATCGTCCGAATCATTTTAAGGATGATCGCATTGGCATAACTCTATTTGTAAAATTATCTTCTTAAATTGATAAAATTTTGAAAGGTCCGAAATGAAAGTCCTGGTCATAGGTAGTGGCGGAAGAGAACATGCCTTGGTTTGGAAAATCAAACAAAGCCCCTTACTATCCGAAATTTATTGTGTCCCCGGAAATGGCGGGATAAAAGAGTTGGCAGAATGTGTGTATATCTCGATGGACGATATTTCAGGGTTGTTGGAATTTGTCCGGAATAAGGATATCGATTTTACGGTCGTCGGGCCTGAACAGCCATTGGCTTTGGGCATTGTGGATGCGTTCGAAAAAAACAATTTGAAAATATTTGGCCCCAATCGCAAAGCCGCCCAATTGGAATCCAGCAAAGGATTCGCGAAACAATTTATGCAGAAATATAAAATTCCTACCGCACAATTTAAGCTGTTCGACAATTATCATGATGCACACAGATATGTTCAAACACAGGGTTGCCCCATAGTCATCAAAACGGATGGCCTCGCTGCCGGAAAAGGCGCTGTTGTTTGTCATGAGGAAGATCATGCATTCAACACTTTGAAAGATATGATGCTAAACGAAACCTTCGGAGAGGCGGGCAAAAAAGTTGTTATCGAAGAATTTCTAACCGGTGAAGAACTTTCAGTGATAGCTATTACCGATTCTAAAATCATACAACCCTTTGTACCTGCCCAGGATCATAAGCCGGTCTATGACGGAGATCGAGGGCCAAATACCGGGGGAATGGGTTCTTTTGCACCGGTTCCTTTTGCGAATCAGGATTTTATGAATCGGGTTCAAGAGGAGATATTGGATCCGGTTCTTGATGGACTTGCCCGGCAAGATATCGCTTATAAAGGAATTTTATATGCCGGACTAATGGCAACACAAAGTGGACCGAAGGTTATTGAGTTTAATGCACGGTTCGGTGATCCGGAGACACAAGCTATTTTGCCTTTGTTAAACATAGATTTATTGGAATTATTGATGTTATCTACCGAAGGAAAATTACCAAACAAGTCGATAACCATTAGAGACGGATATTGCACCTGTGTGGTTTTAGCGTCCGAAGGTTATCCTGGAAATTATGAAAAGGATAAAATGATAACCGGCCTGGAACCGGATCCTAATAAGGACACAATTATTTTCCATGCCGGCACTAAACTGCAGGATGGCAAAGTATTTACAAATGGTGGACGAGTTCTGGGTGTTTCGGCGTATGGAAAAACATTGAAATCGTCAATACAAAAAGCGTACGATGGTGTTGAAAAAATTCAATTTGATGGAATGTTTTTTCGAAAAGACATCGGACAAAAAGGATTAGAAAGTTTAGAATATTAGATATGGAGCTCTGAAAATGAAAATACTTGTAACTGGCGGTGCTGGTTTTATAGGATCTAACCTGGCGGATGCTTTCATAGAGGCTGGCCACCAGGTGGTTGTAGTTGATAATCTTTACATGGGCAGGATGACCAATTTACATCCTGATGTTAAATTCTATTTGATGGACATTCGAGCCGCAGAGATAGAAAAAGTATTCGAAACAGAAGAAATTGATCTGGTTTATCACCAGGCAGCGCAAATGGATGTTCGGGCATCTGTGGAGGATCCTTTGTTTGACGCCAGTGTTAACATTTCCGGCAGTTTAAATTTATTACAGAATTCGGTAAAATATAAGGTGAAAAAGTTCTTGTTTGCTTCAACAGGCGGAGCGATTTATGGAGAGCAAGACTATTTTCCGGCAGATGAAGATCATCCCACCCGGCCGTGTTCTCCGTATGGTATTACCAAACTCACTGTCGAGAAATACCTGAATTATTACCAACAAGTATTTGGCTTGAATTATACCATTCTACGATATGCCAATGTCTATGGTCCACGACAAAATCCCCACGGCGAAGCTGGTGTGGTTGCTATTTTTATCCAGATGATGATGGCGGGAGGTCAGCCTATCATCAATGGAGATGGCAAACAAACCCGTGATTATGTGTATGTTAAGGATGTTGTGCGAGCAAACTTGCTGGTCCTTGAAAATGGAGATAATGAGATATTTAATGTCGGCACCGGATTGGAATCAGATGTCAACCAGATTTTTCGTGGCTTAAACGAATTTTGTGGCAACAAAACGCCTGAAAAGCACGGACCTGCAAAAGAAGGTGAGCAGATGAGAAGTGTTGTTTCGTATGCTAAAATTAAATCGCATCTTGGCTGGGAACCGGAAGTCCTTTTTACAGATGGCCTTGCAAAGACCGTCGAGTATTTTCGAAAAAAGGAAATGTAATTGACGTCTTTATAAATCCAGATGGTTCTTTGCTTGCTATAAATAATTAAATATTAGTCAGTCTAGAGAGAATTCCAAAACCAAATCTAAAATATCAAATAAGTTTGTCCCGGACTTGTTCAGGAATCACGAAACTCAGATATGAATGATCAGAATTTTAGCATGGGAATTAACTTAAATATTTATATTGGGTACATTATTACAAACCAATTCCCGAATGATTATCCAATTTCACTTGATTTTACTTGTTCAACTGGTTACATTTCTATTATAAACAACCTGTTAGGAATGTTGATATTTGTCGTTTATTCAGATAAATTGCAATATACTATTCAACATATAAATTGATATCTTCCAGGAACGTTTAATGAATATGCCTAAAGAAGTAGAACAGAAACGAAGCATCGGATTATTACCTTCAAATAACCTGGGTATTTTGGGTAAATCGGTTGTTATCCATCAACTCAGGGAAACCATCAAACAAGTGGCTCCAACAAATATTCCTGTCCTTATTGAGGGTGAAAGCGGCACTGGCAAGGAACTTGTAGCAAAAGCGCTGCATCAATGCAGCCCCAGAAGTAATAAAGTTCTATTTACAGTCAATTGTGGTGCAATACCGGAAGGCATTTTAGAGAGCGAACTTTTCGGACATCAGCGCGGTTCGTTTACGGGAGCAGTTGAAACCCGTAAAGGCTATTTTGAACTGGCAGATAACAGCACTTTATTTTTAGATGAAATTGGTGAAATGCCTCTTTCTACCCAGGTAAAATTATTGCGGGTTTTGGAAGAAAAAGAATTTATTCGTGTTGGTGGAGGTTCTTATCATAATATCGATGTTCGCATCATTGCTGCTTCTAATAAGAACCTGGAACAGGAAGTCCAGTCAGGTAATTTTCGCCAGGATTTGTTTTATCGTCTAAATGCTGTGAGAATCGTGCTTCCGCCTTTACATTCCAGGCCGGAAGATATTCCCGAATTGATTGGTAAATTTGTTGATGAATTCTGTGAGCAAAACCAGTTTCAATTTGAAGGATTTACACCGGAGGCCACTGAGTTATTACAAAAATTAGAATGGCCGGGTAATGTACGGGAGTTGCGTAATGTTGTCCAGAGGGTTATTATTCTTGAACGCGGCAAGCAAATTAATGCTGCAAATTTAGAGAAGTTTATTTATGATCAAAATTCAAATATTCGAGCGCTTCCGGTTCCTACGCGGGTCCCTTCTGAACAAGTAGAACGGGAATTAATTTATAAAATTTTACTAGAGTTGAAATCTGATTTAAACCAGATCAAACAATTTATGTTTTCGCAAATCATACAACCTAAAAAATTGGCGCCTGGAGATATGGGCAGTATTTTTCAGAATGTCGATCCTATTGATGAAGTGAGGCCGAATGAAGAGTTACGATCGCTCGAAGAGGTTGAACGAGATTTGATTAGCCGAACCCTGGAAAAAACAAATTGGAGTAAACGAAAAACGGCTCAAATTTTAGGAATTAGTGAACGAACATTGTATAGGAAAATCAATGAATATAATCTTCAGGAATAAGATTTTTAGATTTTTCATCACAATCTGTTCATGCGGCTTTCTTTCTTGTGGTCCATATTCATTTTCCGGCAGTTCAATACCTAGTCATATCAAAACGATTGCCGTACCACTAGTAACTGATCAAACCTCAGAATTTGGGGTCAGAGAAAACTTGACTGACGCTATCATTAATGAAATCACTGAGGATAATTCAATTAAAATTGCCAACGAAGCCGAAGCTGATGCAGTTGTTACCGGAAAGATCATTTCTTTAACTGATCGCGCAGATACATTTTCTGCTGATGAAAATGTCGAGTCTTATCGGGTCTACATTACTGTAGAATTTGCAGTTCTGGACCGAAAGAATAATACAAACCTTTGGAAGGAAAGTTGGTCACAATGGGGACTTTATAAATTGAGTGACGGTAACGAAGCACGGCAAGAAGGGATCAAAATTGCAATCGAAAAAATAGCCGAGGATATTTTAAATAAAACCGTTTCCGGTTGGTGAGCAAAAAGTTTTGCGCATCACGAATAACTTTCAGTAAATTATAATGGATATTAAAATTAACAAATTGTTTGGATTACTGTATTAATGGTAATATGTGTCAAATGGAATCTAATAAATTGCATAAAAATCCGAATCCGGAGGGACCATGAAAAATTTAGCAGATGAAGTTGATCGATTACAAAAATTATTAGCGCAAGATTCTCGTTCAATAGAATTTGCAAGATTGGCGGACTACCTCCTTGAGATGAAAAAAACCGATGAAGCCATTGAAGTGTGCCAAAAGGGATTAGACCAGCATCCACAATATGCGAATGCTCATTTCATCCTTGGACGTTGTTATTTTGAAATTGGGGATCTCGATGTCGCTGAAAGCGAGTTCAACAAAACCCTGCTTTACGATGCTGAGCACATTAATGCCCACCACTATCAAGCCAATATTATGAAAAAGAGAGAGTGGCAAAACGCGCACGTACTTTGGGTTAAGCGGGCTTTGGCAATAGATCCTATGGATAGCACAGCTCTGTTAATGCTGGATAATTTTGAAGTATCCAAAGAGTCTGAACCTGAATTAGCAAGTGAAACTCCGACAGACACCCTGGTAGAAGAACCTTCGGAAGCTTCACCTGAAGACCAATTTACAGAAATTGAAAAAACATTTTCCGAATCTGAAGAACAGCCTGAAACTGAATTGGAACAGCCGGAATCCGAATTTATAGTGGAAGAAGAAACCATCGAGATGGATGAAGATTTCAGTGATAAGGATTCGGAAACAATTGAGGAAATTTCTGATGAGGTTGAAACGGTTTCCGATGAGATAACCGAAGTAAAGGAGATAGAAGAAGAGGAAGAGAAAGAGGAAGAGAAAGAGGAAGAGAAAGAGGAAGAGAAAGAGGAAGAGAGATCCGAAGATCAAGATGAAAAGAAATATGAATTCATTTTAGATGATATCTTTAAACCGGAAAGAGGAGAAGAAAGTACGGCTGTTGAAGAAGACATTTCGGAAATTGAAGAACCGGCAGAAAAAACAGTGATGCAAGAAAGCCAGGGTACCGAAGAAACAGAAGGTGTAACCGAAATGGAAGGAAGTCAAGAGAGTGAGGAAACAGTTGCATCTCTAGATGAGGCCGATGCTACTCCTGAAGATATCAACTTAGAGCAAGAATCTGAGACTCAAAAAAATGAACCTGAAATGTCCACTGAGGAAAAAGAGAAAATTGCTAGTAAGATTTTCGGAGACGACGATTTAGTGGTTGAAGAATATATTGATAATGATGAAGACGAAGAGGACGATTACTTTAAAGATCTAGTAGATGATAAGGAAGACACTTCTCCGGAACCTGAATCTGAAGAAAGTTTAGAAGAATCTAAAGAAACAACCTCTGTTGAAGAGTTTACCAGTGAAGAAAAAATAGAAGGTCCCCATCAAGAACCATCTCCAGAGTCCCAACCTGAACCGGAGACGACACCTAAAAAAGATCCAATTGTTACGGCAACCCTCGGAGAGATTTATGCCGCCCAGGGACATTTTAGCAAAGCCATTGGTGTCTATGAAATTCTCTTAAGAAAAGATCCTGCCAATGAACATTATAAAACAAAGGTAGAAGACCTAAAAAAAAGAATGGAGGAAGAAGAGAGCTAATAATAATTTCATGAGCCATTCCAACAGAATTAAAACACTACGGGAAATCCTTATTGAACAGAAGTTGGATGGCTTCCTGGTTACCCGGCTTATCAATGTCCGATATTTAACCGGCTTTTCCGGATCTAATGGCATCTGTTTGATTACAAATTCAGATGCTTTTTTTATGTCTGATAATCGATATGAACAACAGGCTAAAGATGAAGTTAAAGAATTTTCCATTCATATTGGTAGAGGTTCACTCTTTGATTTGATCCAGGAACTAAATATTAACGTTAGTTCACAATTTGGGTTTGAATCAGATACTCTCACTTATAATCAATTCGAAAAAATATCAAAATTGTATCCAAATATAAAATGGCGGCCATATGAAAGAGTAATTGAAAATTTATCCATCGTGAAATCACAAGAAGAAATCGGTTATATTCGAAAAGCAGCAGAAATGGCTGATAGGATTTTTTCCGATCTTGTTGGCCTTATTCATGCCGGAATGCGAGAAAATGAGGTTGCCGGTGAAATAATTGGGCGAATAAAAAGAATGGGAGGAGACCGCTCAGCTTTCGAACCAATTGTTGCAAGTGGTTTGAGGTCTGTCTTACCGCATGGGATTGCATCAGAAAAATTGATTGAACAGGGTGATTTGGTGGTGCTCGATTTTGGTTGTGTTGTAAACGGCTATGCAAGCGATATCACTCGAACGATTGTGATTGGCAACCCGAGCCAAGAGCAAGTAAAAATTTATAATATCGTCCGGGAAGCGCAGGCTCAGGCGCTTCGATCAATAAAAGCGGGCGTAAAATGTAATGAGCTTGATGCAGCAGCCAGGGAGCTAATTAAAAACGCCGGCTATGGCGAATATTTTGGGCATGCATTGGGTCATGGGTTGGGGTTAGATGTTCACAGTGAGCCGAGAATCGCAACAGAGATTGATCATGCCATTCCGGAATATGCTGTCATTACAATCGAACCTGGAATTTATGTGCCGGAACTTGGTGGGGTGCGAATAGAAGATGATGTATTGGTTCGGAAAAACCATGGAGAATTACTGACACACGCTACCAGAGATTTCATAGAAATATCTTAATCCATTGGCATGAAACTAGTTTAAGTCATACGATATCGGTTACAACTTTATTAAGAAATGACCAATTCACAAATGACAAAACTCAAATATATATCATTAAACAAATTATCAAAATCCAACATATGGTTAGATGATTGTGTGAAATTAGATTCATTTTCATCTTGCACTTAACCGGTAGGTAATTGTTTTTTCAAATTTGAAATTTATTTGTGATTTGATAATTGTAATTTGTGATCTTTCGAATTGTGGCCGTAATTGAAAACGAAAATATTTTCAACCTTTAGAGAATGATGACCCCAATTCTCTCCATAATCATTGTAACTTATAATCATTCCAATGAAATAATTGAATGTCTTGAAGCCATTGATAAAAATTATTCTGTGCATCCGTTGGAAATTTTCGTTGTTGATAATTCTTCAAAAGACAGTACGATTTCAGTAATAGAACATTTCATACAATCAAAACAGAATCAAAATAGAACAATAAATCTAATTCAAAATGTGGTTAATGTAGGATTTACACAAGCTGTTAATCAAGGGTTGAACCAGGCTACCGGCAAATTCCTTTTGTTGTTGAATCCGGACACTAAAGTCGAGGAAAAGGC
The DNA here is from genome assembly GCA_022566355.1 of candidate division KSB1 bacterium. Classification (NCBI taxonomy): domain Bacteria; kingdom Pseudomonadati; species Candidatus Zhuqueibacterota bacterium. Next base: position 5,237 of record JADFJB010000109.1, on the reverse strand, counting down.
TGTGGATTCCATGATGCAATTTTTAAGTAATCATCCTGGTGTAGGTGCAGTAGCGCCGCAATTACTTTTCTCGGATGGATCAATTCAGCCCTCATGTCGCAGGTTCCCTCGTTATCGGTTTGTCGCTTATGAATTGCTGGGCTTGTCTTATTTTTTCCCAAACAATAAAATATTTAACGGTTGGAAGATGGGAGATTTTGATCACAACGCGATCAGAGTAGTGCAACAACCCCAGGGTTCTTGTTTGATGATCCCAGGTGAGGTAATCCGCGAAGTAGGAGAGTTGGATGAGAGATTCTTTTTATTTTTCAGTGATGTCGATCTCTGCAAAAGAATTTGGAGAAATGATCATAAAATTTATTTTTATCCACATGCAAAAGTTACGCATCAAAAGGGTAGTTCAATTTACAGGGCAAGGGCAAAATTGACCTGGCAATCCCATTTGGATTTTATTCGATATTTTCTGAAATGGTACCGGTTGCCCTGGCTTTGGATCTTGAATATTTTTGGCGTTCCTTTTTTACTAGTCCTGGGTGGTTTGAGGTGGATGTTTTATCGACTGAATGATTAAGATGGAATTGAAAGTTTATATGGAAGAAATCAACCGAATTAAAAGCTCAAAAAAAGCCGGCTATATTCCCAAAATATTTTTAGCTGCTATATCGCCACAACAACTTCCGATTCAGTTTAGAAGTGTGTTCACTTTTTCGATTAGACTTCCATCTTTCATATAGGAATACAAATTTTTGCCGGGACAAAGTGTCGAGGGGACGAAATCTTTATGGGATTTTATTTTATCTGTATTCAAGCCAAAGGATTTGCAAAGTGCAGCCATCAATTTTACAACGGCATCAAGTTGCTCGGAAGAAATCTCTTGCTCTTCATAGTTTCCGATCACTGAAATTAAGACATGCCCGGTAGGATCATATTCTGTATTTGTATCTCCCTTATATTGAAGAGGTCTTCCTTCCCAGGTTTTTCCTTTTAAGTCGATTAGGAAATGGTATGGGATATCCGGCCAATTCCTCTCACTGCGGCTCCATTTTTGAATGTTTCGCATATATTCAGGAATCGGTGTATCACCTTCAAAAACCACACCACTATGATGAAGGGTGATGAATTTAATTTTATGAGAGGTGTATCCGGAATCAATTGGGAGGGATTTCCAATCATCTCTGGAATGGATTGCGATATCTAATTTATTTGGTTTCAAAGTTGATTTACTAGAACATCCATTATAGTAACATAGTGAAAATACAAATAAGAAGAAAAACTGTTGATTCAATTTTATCAAAATTTCTTGCTTAAATCTGGATAATTCATGAAACGTAAAGTCGAACCGCACATGTAGAAATTTACAACCTGCCAGGTCTTTTTGGATTGAATAATCCAGGTTAATCGTTCATTTATCAATTTAATAAATTTAGGATAATAAAAAAAGACCCACGATAATCATTATCATGGGTCTAATATACGTGAGATATTAAATCTTTCTTTAAAACAATCCAATAAACCATTCATGCATTTTTAGCAGAACAGGGCCAAAAACCAGTGAAACAACCGAAATCAGTTTTATTAGAATGTTCATTGATGGGCCTGAGGTATCCTTAAAAGGATCACCAACCGTATCTCCCACAACGGATGCCTTATGGTTGTCGGAACCTTTACCGCCCAGGTTCCCTTCTTCGATATATTTTTTGGCATTATCCCAGGCGCCGCCGCTATTACTCATCATAATAGCCAACAAAACGCCAACTGTGGTTGTCCCGGCAAGCATCCCGCCAAGCGCTTCCACACCTAGCAGAGTACCGACTATGATGGGCGAAACCACCGCCAAAACACCAGGTGCGATCATTTCTTTCAAAGCGCCCCGAGTCGCAATATCGACGCAAGTTGCTGTGTCCGGCTTTGCTTTTCCTTCCATTAAACCGGTAATCTCACGAAACTGTCGTCGAACTTCCTCAACCATTTTGAAAGCCGTTCTACCAACAGCCTGCATTGTAATTGCGCCAAAAATAAATGGCAGGGTGCCTCCCAACAGCAGACCAATAACAACCGGGGCTTTGGTTAAGCTAATGGACTCAAGACCAACCGTTGCAGTGTAAGCTGCAAATAATGCCAGGGAAGTTAGAGCGGCTGAGCCTATCGCAAAGCCTTTGCCTATAGCTGCAGTTGTATTTCCAATTGAATCTAATTTGTCGGTAATCTTTCGAATATCCGGACCCATTTTCGCCATTTCTGCAATTCCACCGGCATTGTCAGAAATAGGACCATAGCCGTCAACTGACATGACGATACCAATAGTTGCCAACATACCAACAGCCGAAATTGCAATACCGTAAACACCATTGGTTTCGTACGCGACAAAGATTGCCGCACAAATTGCGAGCATCGGTAATCCCGTGCTTTTAAAACCTACAGACAACCCTTCGATAATGTTGGTAGCCACGCCGGTCTTGCTGGCTTCGGCTATATCCTTGATGGGTTTTCCGGAGGTGTAGTATTCTGTGAAAAGTCCAATCAAAGCGCCTGTTACGATTCCTGAAACGACTGCCCAAAATGGGGCCAAAGAACCAGTCAAAGCTGGTACAAAGAAAAAAGCGCCTATGATCAAGAGGATCATTGCTGAATAAGTAGAGTTTCGCAGAGCGGCTTGCGGGTCCGAGTTTTGGAATATTCGCATGACAAATATGCCAATGATGGATGAGACCGTTCCCATAACGATAAGACCGATTGGCAATGCCATAAATTGGAATCTCATTTCCGGGGAAAATGTGAAAGCGATGGCGATTGCCGCCACCACTGAACCTACGTAAGATTCGAAAAGGTCAGCGCCCATACCGGCTATGTCGCCGACATTATCACCAACATTGTCGGCAATAACGGCTGGATTTCTTGGATCATCTTCAGGGATACCGACTTCGACCTTACCCACCAGGTCTGCGCCGACGTCTGCTGATTTAGTGAAAATTCCACCGCCGACCCTGGCAAACAGGGCGATTGAGCTGGCTCCCATAGCAAAGCCATTTATGATTTGCGGATCCTTGAAGATTAAATAATAAATTGACAGTCCCAGTAATCCTAAACTTGCTACGGCCATGCCCATCACGGCGCCGCCGCTAAAGGCGACCATTAGTGCTTTGTTAGCCCCTTCTGTCGCAGCTTGGGCGGTTCGCACATTCGCATGGGTTGCGGCATTCATGCCGATATAACCGGCAATCATGGAAAAAATTCCACCCGTTAAAAATGCCAGGGCGGTGTAAATACCTATCGCTTGCCATAAGACCACGAAAAGAATGGCAAGAAAAATTGCCAGGGTGCGGTATTCGCGATTCAAAAACGTCATTGCCCCTTTGTGAATCTCTGCAGCAATCTCTTTCATGATGTCGTTTCCGGAAGGATAGCGTTTGACTTGAAAATATATAATGAATGCAAACACCAGTCCCAAACCACCGACATATGGGGCAAAATTGTCTAAGCCCATTTAACCTCCTGTAATTTAATGAGTTTGTATATCAGGTTTTTTTTGAAATAAAGTAATATATAGGGTATGGCCTTTTGAAATTCAAGGAATTTCTGATTGATTACAGTAATTTAAAATATTGTGAGTGAACGACTTGAAAAGTAAATCGGATAGATTTTTAATTTGATTATTGAAGGTTGATTTTATTTTTATTCAGAGATATTTTTGTCTTCTCATCTTTTGCCACAGACTTACACTGACTATTGCCACAGACTTACACTGACTATTGCCACAGACTTACACTGACTATTGCCACAGACTTACATTTAGACTCCTGTCTCCCTTTCACTATTTCTCCTATTCTATCTTTTTGTCACGCTCTCCAATCATACTGGAATTATCAGTTTTCGGCGGTTTCACGTTTGCCGTCTGCCGTTTCACGTCTCACGTTAACAATCCCTGCCCCCGCAGGTCAATTCCAAAATTCCCACCATCGTAATCTGTGTAATTATTGCAGCTGGGTTCGTCTCAATCCCTGCCCCCGCAGGTCAATTCCAAAATAAATATGGAGGAAAAATTTAGCTAACAAGTTAAATTGTTAACTATGTGTCTCAATCCCTGCCCCCGCAGGTCAATTCCCAAATGCACAGTGGTGGGTTGTATTGGTAATAATTGCAGCCGTCTCAATCCCTGCCCCCGCAGGTCAATTCCCAAATAGCATATAAATCAATGGGTTAAAAATCCAGTATTTTATCAATTTTAATTTCTGTGTTTTCTATCCTGGTGTATTTATTCAAGTTATGCTGCCTTTTTTAAAATCTTCGCAAATCGCCGCTCAAATGTGGTCATTTTAGTCGATAACAAACGAGTAAAGATGGGTTAACTATATATAAATTATAAGTTTAGCTGCATATTAAAATCTTCGCAAATCTTCCAGAATTTTATTAATCAAAACGTATCACTTAGACCTAATGAACTAATTGCAGTTGGTCCAGTTAGGGCGACAACAAGAACCGGTACAAGTTTACAAGTCATCGGGGCATCAGGTATTGATACGGGCAACTTTGGAATAAGAGGCTTACCACTAGCTCAAAGAGCCATAACAAGGGGACAAACAACTTTAATCGGTTCATTTACCACGCCAACAGGAGGAACTAGATTTATTCGTGGTTCTTCTGCACTCTTTGACAGGTTAGCCCAAAATCTAGGGTGATAATATGGGAGCCTTAGACAGCTTAGTTTTATTGGGAGTTTTTGGATTAGTGGGTTATTTCTTAATCTTCAAAAACCCCTTAGCTAATGCAACAAAAGATATTATTGATTTACCACGCCAGGACATAACAAGCCCCAAACAATTCGGATTTAACACTACTAACACATTAGGGTTAATTGATTCAGCCCCAGGGCTTACACCATTCCAAACAGCATTAGCAAACCTTAGAGATAATTTATCAATAGGGGGTTTATTATTTCAAGGAAGTAATACGGACCCTATACAATTACCAAGACCATTAAGCCCAAATAGGTTAAGAGGTCTAAGAAGATAATGGGAACTTTCGAATCAACGGCTAACGTAGTAGCTCAAGGCTCTGACCCTGGCAGTTTAGGCGGGGGGGCTTTATGGTCTAACACAACCACAGAGACATTATTTAGAAGAAATGATGCAAACACGGCTTGGATAGGTCAATCTGAAATTGGCATGATTGCCATGTTTAGCGGGCTTGTTGCTGCAATTCCCACGGGATGGCTTAGATGTGACGGGGCAGCAATTTCA
>JADFJB010000108.1 GCA_022566355.1 candidate division KSB1 bacterium | reverse complement strand
GTGCCTCTGTGCCTCTGTGCCTTTGTGCCTTTGTGCCTTTGTGCCTTTGTTCCTCTATGCCTCTGTTCCTTTGTCACTTTGTTACTTTGTTACTTTGTGCCTTTGTCATCTATGAAAAACTATTACTCACTTCGACTAATTCTTTTAATTTTTTCCTTGCCAGTCCATTATCTAATGTATCTTGTGCCAATCGAATACCATCTTCTACCGTATTCACTTTATCTGACACATAAAGGGCAAAGCCAGCATTGATTACGGCCATTTCCCGATTCGCATTCTTTTCGCCTGAAAGAACGGACTTGATGATCTTTGCATTCACATTCGGCTCAGCTCCGATTGCCAAATCCGAAGTTTGAAACGAAGATTGGTAAGAATAATTATATTTTTTAATTTCATCCGAACTTTCCGAGAATTCACAAATATAGTTTTCAGCAAACGGAGAGAGTTCATCATACCCATCCGCGCTGTGGACCGTACATACTTTTTTGTAATTTTTAGCTTTTGCAACACCGGCAAGTTTACTCGAGGTTTCATGGTCAAACACACCAATTAGTTGGCGCTTAACCCTGGCAGGATTTAACAGCGGTCCTAACATATTGAATACGGTCCGTAAACCGAGGTTTTTTCGATGGGGCACTACGGCCTTCATCGCCGGGTGATACATTGGAGCGAAGAAAAAGCCTATTTTGATTTCATCAATACTTTTTTTAATTTGATCAGGACCCAAATCGATTTTAACACCAAGCGCTTCCAGGACATCCGTAGATCCACATTGACTGGATACCGCACGGTTGCCGTGTTTTGCCACTGTTACTCCGGCAGCTGCTGCGATAATAGCCACTGTGGTTGAGACATTAAATGAGTTCTTCGCATCACCGCCCGTGCCGCATACATCGATTGCATCTCCATCCTGCAAATCTACCTTTACCATATGCTTTTCCATGGTATCCACAAAACCGGTGATTTCCTCAATGCTTTCACCTTTCATGCGTAAAGCAATTAAAAAAGCACCAATTTCTGTTCCGGTAACTTCCTCTGCTACAATTGCATCCAATGCCCAGGCTGCTTCTTCACGCGTGAGATTTTGGCAATCCAATAGTTTTTCTATGGTTTGTTTTAAAATAGGCATAACCATTCTTCCTGATTCAAGTTTATGAAAGAATATTTGATTCTGTATTGCGTTAATAATAACCGTTTTTTAGCAAATAAACAAATATTCATAATAAGGATGAATTTGATTTAAGGCAAGTGATTAAAGAGGAAATTGCTGCCCGGGGAGGATTCGAACCCCCATCGACGGCTCCAAAGGCCGCTGTCCTGCCGTTAGACGACCGGGCAAAATGGCAAATAATATAGCATCTTTGCTATCCCCATGCAAACATATATAGATCAATCAGACAATTAAAAATGAAAATAAATTGTAGGGATTACTGCCTTATAAAAAATTAATTTTATCAAGCGTTGCAGGGTATTTAGCTTCTCGTTTGGAGATTGGTTTAAATATCTTTTGCCAAAATTTTGGAGTTAATTGATCCAATCTCTTCCGTATTTTTGGTAGAACCAATTCGGTTGCTATTTCGCCCGCACGGATACAATCTTTAATTTTTGAAAAATTTGCCCAGTTTAAATGACCAATCATGGGATTGATAATCACATCCGCTTCCAAAAGCTTGATCCGGTTTAATTCAGCCGCACGCAAATCATCAACATGGAAAAGGATTTCCATGCCATTCCTGAATTTACCATCTTTAATATTGGCTTCAACATTAACCGCAATCACCATATCGGCACCTAACCTTCTCGATGCCAATACCGGAACCTGGCTGGTAACATTACCATCAACTAATAACCTGCCATTTAATTCGACCGGTTCGAAAATGCCAGGGATGGCAGAGCTGGCCAGAAGAGCCGGGACTAATTGACCATGTTGTATGAGCACTTCTTCGCCATTTCGTAAATCGGTAGCGACTGCAGTAAAGGGTACTTTTAAATCGGCAAAAGTGTATTCTTTAAAAACTTCATCAAGAAGATCTTTGATTACTTTATTATCAATTAATGCAATACGAGATGTACCCATTTTGAGGATGTATAACTTTTTTAGAAAATTAAATACTCGACTAAAGGTATCTTTTTGGGATTGCGGCAATCTCCTAAAATTTCCCATTCCCTCCAGTTGTGGAATTTTTGGAAAATACTCTAAACAAACCTCTTCTAGTTTTTGAGCATCGCCAAAAAATGCATAGGTCCCACCTAATACCGATCCCATACTTGTACCGGTAATTAAGTCAATTGGAATATTTTCCCTAACCAAGACTTTCAAAACGCCAATCTGGGCCAGACCGCGTGCACCTCCCCCTCCTAGCGCTAAACCGACCCGGGGATGCCCGGAATTTCCGTTGTTCTTCATTTCTCAATATCCACACATCATAATTCAATTACTTCTACTTTATCGGTAGATGTGTTCCAAATCGTTACAGTAGAGTTTCCGGTAACCCATCCTCCGCATTCTCCGGGATTTACTACAAGCGGTTTTTCTTCCCGGACGTCAATTTCATGTGTATGCCCATAAACAATTAAATCATAATATTTACTTGCAACAATCGCACCCAAATTGTCCGGTTCATGCAATAAAACAATTTTCTTATGATCCAAAGTTAATTCTAACGGCGGCCGGTGAATGGCATCACCATATAGCGCTTTTAACCCTAATTTTTCACCATCGTTATTGCCAAAAGTAATAAACATTTCCATTTGTAGTTTTTTCATTATTTTAGCTGTAAACGGAGAAATTAAATCTCCTGCATGAAGCACGGCTTCAACTGCCCTTTCATTAAATAAGGTAACCGCTTTTGACAAAGCAGGTAAATTGTCATGACTATCACTCATAATTCCAATTAACATATTTGACTCCTGACTAGCTGTTTAAGTTTCTCTTTGTCAAATTTTCCAATAGGAGTGCGTGGAATTTCCTCCACCATAAAGACCTCGTCCGGCACGTGTAATTTCACTAAATTCGTCCTGAGAAATCGATTTAATTGATCCAATGAAAATTGGTGATCTTTTTCTTTCTCTATAAATAAGAAAGGACGCTCTCCCCACTCCTTATTTTCGACTCCAATCACAACACAATTTTTTATACCCGGAAAACGATTTGCGACTTTTTCGATTTCTTCAGGATAAATATTTTCGCCTCCTGAAATAATCATGTCATCTTTTCTTCCAACAAGATGCAAATAGCCATCATTATCTAAAAAGCCATAATCACCAGTACGAAACCATGTATGATCTGTATTTTCCGAATCACCGGAAAGATATCCTTTAAATACGACCTTTCCCCTAATGGCTATCTGCCCAACATTAGGGCTAGCAACAGAATCTCCTTTTTCGTTTTCAATACGAATTTTAAGATAAGGTAAAGGTTTTACTGCGGCACCCATTTTACTCTGTGCATCCTTAATTGACGTTGTTGCTATTTGTGAAGCTGTTTCTGTCATACCATATGTAGCGTATACAGGGAGTTGAAGTTGTATACATTTTTCGATTAACTTTTTGTTAATGTGAGCGCCACCCAGTAAAACACATTTAATATCATTTAGCCCTGAAGGGTTATCCTCAATTATTTTTTCCAATTGAACCGGAACAAGCGAAATATGGGTTATTTTGAAACCAGTTAAACATTTTTGGAGAGAATCACTGCTGAGATCATTAGTAACAAAAACGGTTTTTCCGGCTAAAAAGCAACGAAACAGAATAGCCAGGCCGCTTACATGAAAAAATGGGGTCGAAGCCAACCAGGTATCCCCGGACACAAGTGGGATATTTTGATTCGATCCAAGCGCATTAAAATAAAAATTGCCATTTGATAGTCTGACACCCTTTGGAGATCCACTGCTACCAGATGTATAAATTACAGAAACTTCTGATTCAAGATCCAAATCGCGTAGATTTTCGTCTGCCCGACCTTTTTCCAAATCTTCTGGCGTCATTTCATTTCGTAACTGATAAACCTCTAAATCCAAGCTATTTGCTAAGTCATAGTGATTGGAATCTGCAAATATCGTTTTACATTCCGTTTCTTTGACGATTTTTTGCCAGGTTTCCCGTGACCATCGTAAATTGATTGGGACGAAAGATGCCCCAATACGCATGAGAGCAAAAATATGAATAATAAATTCAATTGAGTTTGCGCTCAAAAATGCAACTCGATGGCTTTTTGAAATCCCGATGTTTTTAAGATTCCTTACTTTTTGATCGATTAAACAATGACATTGTGTATAAGATATTTCCTTTTCACCATCGGTTACAGCAATTGTATCAGGTATACTAATGGCCTTATCTGCGATTGGGCATGTGAAGTATGAATCTGTATTAGACATCTAATTTTACTTCCGATGAAGTTTTACAAGTTCCAACCAATTGAAAAAAGAATACCAAATAAAGCGAGTGCTTTTCCGGTCTGGGCTAAAACCTGGTTTAATTCTGGCCCTTCAATTAGAAAGACCTTTTTAATTGAAGGAATCATCATAAAAATAGAAAGTAGTGAAATCAAAACCGGAGAATGAACGGGATCAGTAATCGAAATAAAGATTGGAAAGAATAAAGCGCCTATTAATAAAATGAGATATTCTATTTTCGCAAATTTCTTTCCAAATCTGACAGCCAAACTTCGTTTCCCTGTTTTTTTATCAGTTTCATAGTCTCTTAAGTTATTAACAGTAAGAATAGCGGTGGATATCATCCCGGCCGAAACACCTGCCAAAATTGCCATTTTGTTTAATTCAAGGGCATTCACATAATACGTACCCGCAACTGCAACCGGCCCAAAAAATAAAAGGACAAAAACATCCGCCCAGCCGGTATAACCCAGCGGATATGGACCCGCAGTATATAAAATACCAAATAACAAAGACAGAATTCCAATGGCTAAAACAGGAAATCCGCCACGAATAACCAGGTACAATCCAATGAGTACTGCTAATCCAAATATAATTAGAATAGCAAATTTCATTTTTTTTGGCGAGACCAATCCAGCCTGAGTTACACGCATAGGTCCGATTCGATCCTGGGTATCAGTTTGTTTTAAATAATCAAAAAGATCATTTGCAAAGTTAGTACCTATTTGGATAAATACCGAACCTGCCAAAGCTGCACAAAAAGCCAGTACATGAAACTTGGAAGCATCAAAAGCCATTGCACCGCCCATGAGTACCGGTATAATTCCCGCCCAGAGAGTCTTGGGTCTGGCTGCAAGCAGCCAGATTTGCCATTGTGTATATTGTTGTGAATTTGAATTCATACTATTTAATACTTTAAATCTTAAACCGTAGCAACTCTTCGGGGAGTCGTAGCGTATGTGAATTCAAAAGCAGGTTATGGATACCGTTTGAATTTTGAAAAATCCGGCTTCCGCTTTTCGAGAAAAGCATTTCTCCCTTCCTGGCCTTCTTCAGTCATGTAAAAAAGTAAAGTCGCATTACCGGCTAGTTCCTGCAATCCAGCTTGCCCGTCACAATCGGCATTTAAGGCTGCTTTTAAGCACCGAATTGCCATAGGGCTATTGCTCAAAATTTCAGAACACCATTGGATGGTTTCCTGCTCTAAATCTTCGTATGGCACCACCCGGTTTACCAAGCCCATTTCCAAAGCTTCTTCCGCATTATATTGCCGGCACAAGAACCAAATTTCCCGGGCCTTCTTCTGCCCCACAATACGCGCCATATAACTAGCGCCATAACCACCGTCGAAAGAACCTACTTTTGGACCGGTTTGCCCAAATATTGCATTGTCCGCAGCTATGGTCAAATCACATATAAGATGGAGAATATGACCGCCACCAATGGCATACCCCGCCACCATGGCAATTACTGCTTTGGGCAAGGTTCTAATCTGGCGCTGCAGATCCAGGACATTCAGCCTGGCAATACCTTTGTCATCCACATACCCGGCATCTCCACGGACTTTTTGATCTCCCCCTGAACAGAATGCCTCTTTGCCCTCGCCGGTTAAAATGACCACCCCAATATCGGAATCATCCCTGGCATCATTAAATGCCTGTGACATCTCTTTTATGGTCAGAGGCCGGAAAGCATTTCTGACCTGGGGCCGATTAATGATTATTTTTGCGATGCCCTGCCATTTTTGATATTTGATATCTTTAAAAGAACCGGCATCTTGCCACGAAATTTGATTCATAAATGCTCCTGTTTAGTATTTTCTCAAAAAAATTGCTTCTGTTTTGGATTCGAACAAAGCATATTTTAATATTTTAAAATGAATCAATCAATTTGTTTATGCTATTTCCGGAAATTGAATTGAAATTAAAGGAATAAACAGCTTGACAAAGATTTTCTAAACCACTATCTTGATAAGCATTTTCAAATTCACCACAATTTCATAATTTCATAAACGTTTGGAGGAAGAGATGAATAAAAAAGGAATTTCTATAATTGGAATTCTTCTATTGCTTGCCTTTATTGGTTGCGCCCAGTCTATCGATATGGACGCAGAAAAAGCAAGCATCGAAGAAGCGTTGAGCAATTGTTATCATGCCGTTCAAGACCAGGATTGGGCAGCGTTGGCAGCTGTAAGCACTGATGATATGATGCATTACAACCATATGGGCGACAAATGGAATATGGAAGATTTAAAAGGATTTTTCACAGATCATATTACCAATCACACGATTAATATTAGCAATGTCAACATTCATGTATCCGGAGATGGAAGTCTTGCCTGGGCAACGGTTGACGAAGCCACGGAATATCAATTTGATGGAAATCCGGTAAAGGAAAATGCCATTTTCACTTTTATCTTTGAAAAAGAAGGCACGGACTGGAAGGTTGCGCACTTCCATCGTTCAATGCCTTCGCCGACAATGTAAATATCGATCAAAATACAATTCTTCTTAAAAATGAGCAGCCTTTTCTATGACTGCTCATTTTTTATTTTGGGGAACTTTCAAATTTATCTAAACCAAACTACATTTTTTTACGTCTTAAAAAACAATACAAAATTTAATGAACACAATAACCTGCTTTATGGTATTAAATTCGATAGTATAAAATGCCTTTTCAATTAATTGCGGATAGGGAGTTTCATAATGCGTTTTTTCCAGCCAATCCTGTTTCTGATTTTGACAAATCTGTACCTTCTTTGTGGTTCATCTTTTGCTCAGGTTGAGGAAGATAGTCTAAGCAATTCAAAACTTCTTGCACCCAAAGTATATCTAGATTGTAATCGTTGTGATTTTAATTACATTCGACGAGAAATTACCTTTGTTAATTACGTTCGAGATCGCAAAGTTGCCGAGGTTCATTTAATGGTAACGACCCAGAGAACGGGTAGCGGCGGCACTGAATATACTCTGCATTTCCTGGGTCAGAATAACTATGCAGGTATGAACGACACTTTAATTTATGCAACTAACCAAACGGACACACGTGAAGAAAGAAGGGCAGGATATACGCGATCAATGAAATTGGGGTTAATACGCTATGCTGCCAAAACTCCTATTGCGAATCAAATTGATATTTCATACAAAGAACCTGCTCAACAAGAAGAAGTTGTTGACAAATGGAATTACTGGGTGTTTCGAACGAATGCGAATACATTTTTCTTTGGCCAGGAATCGACAAGTTTTCTGAATCTGAATGGTTCCGTCCGTGCCACTCGTATTACGGACCATTGGAAGATCAGGTCGAATTTTAATATTCGCTATAATGAACAAAACTTTGAAACGACTGATGGAGATACTAAATATATAACTCGTAATTATAATTTCAGCACTTTGATTGTTAAAAGCATTAATAATCATTGGTCGATAGGAGGAAGAACATTTACTTCGACATCGACATTTAACAACACCAAATTTAGAGCAGGTATTTCTCCGGCAATCGAGTATAATTTTTTCCCTTACTCAGAATCAACCCGGAAAGAATTCAGGATTAACTATAGCCTCAATTATAACAATGTGAGATATGAAGAAATTACTGTTTTTGACAAAACTAAAGAAACATTATTTAACCAGGAACTAGGAATCACCCTTGAAGTGAACCAGACATGGGGCTCGGCTGAAACAAGATTAGAAGCTTTGAATTATCTCCATGACTTTAGCTTAAATAGAGTCGAACTTTCTGCTGAACTAGATTTAAAATTGTTCAAAGGATTTTCACTAAGACTGGATGGTGAAATTTCGAGTATTCGAGACCAGATTTCGTTGCCAAAAGAAGAAGCAAGTGATGAAGAAATACTTCTCGGACGAGTTCAACTGCCGACTTCATTCCAATATTTTGGTTCAATCGGCATCAGTTATACATTTGGATCTATTTACAGTAATATTGTAAATTCGAGATTTGGGAGGTAATTAGAATTCAATCAATTAAATCTTACCAAATGGAAGAAACAAACTTATATTTTCTCAACCTTTTATCTTTTGAAAGAATGAAGGGTGTCAAAGGAACCAATCGTAATTGAACCATATTTAAAGCTTTTTCTATCCAGACGATAGGATCACTAGTAATACCTAGTCTTTTTTTCTATTAACCTGGACAATTCATAGCCACCAAGACACAAAGCTTTAAAAAATAAAGGTTAAGAAAGGTTGATTTTTTATATTGACCGAAAATTGGTTCATAGTAATCTTCTTTATAACTTTCATATTCTTAGTGACTTAGAGTCTTTGTGGCAAAAATTCATGAATAGTGCAAGTTAATTTACAAAACTCCCAAAGTGAAATTGCGGAAATTAATAGCTCATCATATTCTTGTTTTTGAATAATTTCTTTAACTCTATTGATACATTATCAGGGTGCGTATGCCACCAGATCCATAATATGTATCTAAAAAGAATTTTCACCCGTTAGCTTCCCACATTCCATCATCTAAAGGTGAAACCATGTCTTTTTCGAATATGATTGTATCCGCCAATTTCCCTGGTTGATTGTATGTTGTATCATCATTAAACGGTTTCCGAAGCACTACCCATTTTCATTTATCACTTTATAAATCTTGTGAATCCTGTCTAATACTTTTACGAATAAGTACGCATTATGATGATGATCCTTAAGTCATTGAATATTTTTGAATTCCTTTAGCCAATATGTTTTCTTAGGTTTCAATAAAGATTCTGATTATAATATATGAGTTCATTCTAAAAAGGCGGGATACCGATTTCATCGATCTCATAAGCATTTGTTTTTATTTATCATTTTTTTTTAGAAAAGCGATGGCATCGGTTTTTAGAGTAGACTCAATATATTAAATACAAATATATCCTTTTTGAAAACCTATTTTGGAGAATAATGAGCTGGATCAAAACCATTTCTTACCAGAATGCAACCGGCAAGCTGAAAGCACTATACGACCGCATCAAAGGTCCAAATGATTATCTGGATAATATCCTGAAAGTCCATAGCCTGAGGCCTCATACTCTCGAGGGCCATATGAAACTGTATAAAAATGTTCTTCATCATCTCGATAACCAACTTCCGAAATGGCTGCTGGAAGCAATTGGTGTTTATGTCAGCCTGCTAAATAGTTGTGAGTATTGTGTCCAGCATCATTTCCAGGGAATGCGTAAACTGCTAAATGATGATACACGGTCAAATGTTATTTTTACTGCATTGAAGCAAGAAGATCCGGCTTCTGCCTTTCACGACAAAGAGCTTGCCATTTTCAATTATGCTGCCAAACTGACAAAATCCCCGAATAGTGTTTCCGAGAACGATGTGAAAGATTTACGAGAGTCAGGGTTTAGCGATGAAGAGATTTTGGAAATCAACCAGGTGGTTAGCTATTTTGCTTATGCTAATCGAACTGTGCTGGGCTTGGGTGTAAACACAGATGGAGATATCATCGGTCTCTCACCCAGCGACTCTGACAATCCAAACAATTGGCAGCACAAATAATAAAAAAATCAAAATGAATCCAGAGATCACCAGGATATTCGAGCTTCAACTGGCAAATAAAAGAAAAATCAGGCAGACAAGTGCGGAAGAACGCATCCAAAAGATAAACCGTTTGATGGAAGCAATAAACGATCGTCTGCCGGAACTAAAAAAAGCTGTCTTTGAAGATCTGGGAAAACCACCTGCAGAAGCCATGTTAAGTGAAGTTTACCCGGTAACTACAGAAATTAAAACGATGCGACGCAAATTAGCAAAGTGGATGCATCCCAAACATGTGCGGGCGCCAATTGCACTGTTGGGTTCAAAGAATGAAATCCACCTTGAACCCAAAGGTGTGGTTTTAATTATGGCGCCCTGGAATTTCCCGTTCCAGCTGGCAATGAGTCCATTGATGTCGGCCATTGCTGCCGGTAATTGTGTGATGTTAAAACCATCTGAAATAAGTGCAAACACCTCGAAATTTATTAAGAGTTTGATTGATGATGTTTTTGAACAAAATGAAGTAGCTGTTTTTGAAGGGGATGCTGAGGTTGGCAAGGCGTTGCTAGAGCTCCCTTTCAACCATATTCTTTTCACAGGAAGTACATCGGTTGGAAAAAAAGTAATGGCTGCGGCCGCCAAACATCTATCTTCCGTCACATTGGAATTGGGTGGCAAATCACCGGTAATCATCGATAAAACTGCAGACATTAAAGAAGCGGCAAAAAGGATTACATGGGGCAAATTTCTAAATGCCGGGCAGACCTGTATCGCTCCGGACTATGTTCTGGTGCCGAAGAAACAGCTTGATGAATTTGTAGACAAATCCAAAAAGCATATTCAAAAACTTTATGGGAAAAAGGCTGTCAATAACAACATGGATTATTGCCGCATCATTGATGAAAAGGCCTTTACCCGGCTCAAGAATTTGGTTGATGAAGCCTTGAAAAGCGGTGCGGCTATTCAAATAGGTGGAGAATTTACAGATGAACATTTCATAGCCCCCACACTTATGACGAATGTCAGCCTGGATTCCGGCATTATGAAGGAGGAAATTTTTGGGCCAATTTTACCAATCCTACCTTATGATTCAATTGAAGATGCATTGGATATGATCAATTCCAAACCCAATCCATTGGCACTATATATTTTTTCAAAAGACAAAGAAATTAACCGGCAAATCCTCCAAAATACTTCAGCAGGAGATACGGTGATCAATGATGTGGTGGTACATTTCAGCAATATTAATTTACCTTTCGGAGGTTCCAATCATAGTGGAATTGGAAAATCTCACGGTTTCGCCGGATTTAAAGCCTTTTCTCATGAGCGATCGGTAATGCATCAACCAAGATTCAGCATGGTAAAGTTGTTATATCCTCCCTATTCCGCCATCACAAAAAAAATTATCGACCTCACCGTAAAATATTTTTAAACCAATTAAATTAACCTGATCTATTCATAGTGCAGCTCAAGGCTGTAAACAAAAAATATACTTTAACTAATCTAGATGTTCTTTTTTAGACAGGATAAACAGGATAAAAATCCATTAAATCTTGTTAATCCTGTCAAAAAAGAAAAAACAACTATTAAAAGTTTGTTCAAAAAACAAAGTTTTACACTGTAATAGCATAAACCTACTCGGGATAACATCAAGGGTATTTATCGATTTGCGAACCAGCATTTTTCACTCTATTCTTTCAAATTCCTTTTTTAAACTTCAACTATCATTTTTTAACTTTTTAAAAACTTAGCGTTTATGAACCCTTTATTATTCTTTTACGAGAACTTTTTACTATAAATGACCGAACAAAATCAAACCCTGAGCCAAAAGAAAATATTGTTATTTTGGCTTCCGTTGGCTGCCACATGGATTATGATGTCAACCGAAGGGAATTTCCTGGCCGCCATTATCGCCCGATTAGCAGAGCCTAAATACAACCTTGCGGCATATGGGGTTGCGTTCTCTTTTGCACTCATCATCGAAGCGCCGATCATCATGATTATGAGCGCTTCCACAGCGTTAGTTCGGGATAAACAATCCTTTTTGAAACTGCGGAACTTCACCTATTTTCTCAATGCCTGCTTAACAGGAATCATATTAATTGTAATTTTTCCATCCCTGTTTTATTTCCTGACGATTACTTTAATCGGGTTACCCGAAAATATCGCCAGGCTAACACATCATGCCATGATCCTCCTTATTCCATGGCCTGCCGCTATAGGTTACCGTCGATTTTTTCATGGCATTTTGATTCGAAACAATTTAACCAGGCGTGTTGCCTATTCCACTACAATTCGCATGTTGACTATGGCAACCACGGCTCTAATTTTATTTTCATTCTTCGAATTGGATGGCGCATTGGTTGGCGCTGCTGCATTATCTGCAGGAGTCTGTATCGAGGCTTTGGCAAGCCGGTTTATGGTCCGCCAACTTGTCAAACGATTATTATCAGGCAAAGAGACTGAAGAGTCCGGAAAAGGACCTTTAACCTACCGGTCAATTACAAGCTTTTATTATCCGTTGGCATTAACCTCTATGATTGCTCTTGGCGCTCATCCTATCATCACATTTTTTTTGGGCCAAAGCCGGATGGCGATCGATTCTCTTGCAGTCTGGCCTGTCATTGTTTCGCTCTCCTTCATTTTAATCAGCCTGGGATTATCCACCCAGGAAGTGATTATTGCACTGATTGGAGACAAATTTGAAAATTATAAACCGTTGAAAAAATTCAGCCTTGCACTTACATTTATTGTATTTTTAATTATGACTTTCTTTGTATACACGCCGGTCTCTGCACTATGGTTAAGAACCGTCTCAGGTTTGACTATTGAATTATCCGAATTTGCTCTTAAACCGCTTGCTTACTATATATTTATTCCGGCTGCATCCGTCTGGCTGTGTTTTCAGCGCTCAATCCTGGTAGCAGCGCGTAGAACAGGACTCGTTACTATTGCTTCCGGCATAGAGATCGTTTTTATTGTGTCGGTTCTGTTTATTACCGTACAATACCTGGATTTTGTCGGAGTGATTGCTGCAGTAACCGCATTCAATGTGGCCAGGGTCTTTTCTGTTTCTTACCTGTTTTTTGCCTGTCGAAAGGTGTTGCGGCCGGGTTCTTTAGGGGCTAGTTGAAAATTACATTTTTCTACCCTGGAATAAAATTGAGTCCCACACTTACTTAAAAAATCAAACCAATGAATACTCATAAAACAATTTTTTAAAATCCATAACTAGTGTCTGAACGAAAACTCGACAACTAGTGTCATTCCGGTAATTTTTTGAGCCGAAATCTAATCATTACAAGCAGGTAGATTCCCGCTAAAAGCATGCGGGAATGACAGAATGGATGCTTTTACGTTCAGACACTAACTAAAAAGACATCACCTTGAAATCTCGAAGCTCACATTCGAATTTTCAAGGCATGTTAAGCTCATTTCACACAAAATAGAACCGAAACCATCAAATATATCTGTCCTACTTCTCCTTTTCCGGCATCTTGAAATAACTGTCTTCTATCTCGACATTGGTCTCCATTTTTTTTATGGTTATTTGCGCAAGAACGTTTCCACCTGCCTTTGATTCGATAGAATGAGGCATCATGAGCCCGTCTATCTCTTTGTAATCACTCAGGAAGGTGTGAACTTCTTGTTCCAAACCCTGGATCTTCTGTTTGGAAATTGTTTTAACTTCAAGGAAATATTCACCGTCCAGGTAATAGTACCGCACACTTCCATTTTTAAGCGTACATTTCAATTTAAATACTTCAGTCCCTTCCATATCCTCCTTGCCCATTAACTCTAATTTGTGACCCTTTTCTTTATAATTTATCAAATGACCATCGAATTCGGAATCGTCCCTGAATGGTTTGGCTTGATCGTCAGGCATTAATTGCGGATTTAGATCTCCCATAAATGGAAAGATCCACCAGGCTGTTTCACCATCATAGGATTGTACCATCTTTTGTCCTTGCAGCATCATTTCAAGACGCACCAGGTTGGGTCTCTTACGGTATAAGGTTATATCGCCCTGGATCATGCCACCCTGGACTATTATCGATCCTTTTGCCCGCATAGTTTTGAGTTTTGTGAGGTTCTCCATTCCTCCCCTGGCTTCTATATTTTTCTTTAAGATCTCATCCAGAGATTGCCCATATAACGTTGAGCCAACCAGGCATAACAGCAAAAATAATGAAATTCTTCGCACCATTATATTCTCCTTTTAACTGTTTCTTGAATTTACTCAATTTCCATTTTTTTTGAAGACTGAATATCTGGTTAGAAATAGATAAAATCAAGAATTTTTTGGGATATTGCCGGGAAACCACAGGCGAAAGATTGCATAGAGCGGCTTAAAAAATTCAAAGGTGCCGACTTGCCGGAATGGGAAACCGGCAGAGCCTGCCAGCCGGAACCTCCTGAAAAACGACCGCTTCTGTATCGGGCAAATTATGCGGATGTTTTTGATAGGACGGAATAAGCCACAGACTTACACAGACTAAAAACGCACTCATATTCCTGTACCCCCTCAACTGTCATTCCCGTCCCGCCTGGGCGCGGGATTGTCGGGAATCTAAAAGAGGTTGTGGTAGAGCACAAAACCTTGATACGAGCGATATTAATAACTATTATCAATGATTTGGATGAACGACTTGATTTGTCATCTATAAATGGTATGAGCGACTTGTTCATACCTATTAGGTGCCTGTGGAGATTGAAGAATGAACAACAATATTCCTTATACACCTCCCAAGTTTAATACAGATGGCTTCAATTGCCCTCACTGTCATGCTTATGCAGACCAGCATTTTGGAATGACCATTATGACGGTTGGCGAAAGAAACTATGGGCTTATTCAGAAATATTGGGCCAGCCGATGTATGAGGTGTTCAGAGTTCGCCTTGTGGATCAACGAAAAATTAGTGTACCCTACCACCCAAACTGCTCCAGCTCCAAACCCTGATCTTCCTGACGATATCAAAACTGACTACGACGAGGCCAGAGAAATACTGGACAAGTCTCCTCGAGGAGCAGCTGCTTTATTGCGCCTAGGTATACAAAAACTTTGTAAGGAACTTGGTGAACCCGGAAAAAATATAAATGCCGATATCGGTACTCTGGTGGAAAAAGGGCTTTCGCCAAAGATTCAACAAGCTCTGGATATATTAAGGGTTGTTGGAAACCACGCAGTGCATCCTTGTCAGATTGATTTGGATGACAAAGACGACGTTGCACAAAAGCTATTTCTAATATTGAAGATTCTATCGACGCCAAATCTCAACCATATCCAAATCCACGAAACACAACAAGTAAGAGAATGCTTCCTGTCACCCTACCTTGCACGGTTGATATTGACGTCATGACGTTAGATTTTATCTTCTAAGAATGACACAAAGGCTATTTGCCGGATGTAATGTTTGGTAAGCGGCCTGTTTTTAGTATCTAATTAAAGAACCATGAATTGCAACTTACGTTATTGCTGTAACCAATGTTTCAATGTTAAAACTGCTGTTCCTGGCTTAGCTTTAACAAGATTAATTATATTCTTTTTAAATACTTCAAGATCATGATTATCTTCTTTTTTATTCCTGTCCAATACTTGTTTTATCTCCATAGATTCTTTTGCTTTCTCTAACAGGTTGTTTTTCATGATCAATTCCATCCTTAATGGTCAGCCATTTATCATTACGAGAACATGGTGTATCTGTAACGATTGACGCCATAAATTAGTGTTAAATAGTAATAATGGTAGGGCCGACTGGATTCGAACCAGCTACCTCTTGCCCCCCGGAAAATCCAGACGGCTACTAATGGCTACGCTCTATCTTTGATCCATCTTAACTGTTTTAACTGTTTTATTTCATTATACATTATTAAAGTGCTCTTTACCTATTTACACCGTATATAGAACGACCCTGCATCTCCCCATGTTGTGTTATATATATTCCTATTCTCTAATTTTTCTGGGAGGAAGCAAGAGAATTTGATAAATTAGAGAAATACTGCAATAATACTGTTTTAAATCACTAGAAAATAAGGACTGTGTCAATGAGTAATGAATAAACGCCTATTA
>JADFJB010000107.1 GCA_022566355.1 candidate division KSB1 bacterium | reverse complement strand
CTCTATTTTCTATTAAAAAAATATAAAAGAACCCTTATTCTTTTTCTCTTTGAATATCTGCTCCAAGCCCTCGGAGTTTTTCTTCAATTTTTTCATAACCGCGATCAATATGATAAACCCGGAGAATCTCTGTCTTTCCCTGTGCAATTAAACCGGCAAGAATTAATGAAGCGCTTGCCCTTAGATCGGTAGACATAGTTGTCGCTCCCTTTAATTCCGCTACTCCACGAACAATTGCAGTATTGCCATCAACTTCAATATTGGCGCCTAAACGATTGAGTTCGCTTACATGGGTAAAGCGATCAAAATAAATTTTATCGGTGATCGTCGATGACCCCCTGGCTGTGGTCATCATAGCTATCCATTGTGCCTGCATATCGGTTGGAAAGCCGGGGTAAACGTCTGTGGTAATATTTATTGGATTCAATCTACCATCCGATTGAATTCTAATCCTATCCTCATTTTGAGTTAAGTTCACGCCTGCAGACTCAAGCTTCGACAAAACAGCTGATAAATAATCCGGATTTACATTTGTAATCGTCACTTCTCCACCAGCTATGGCTGCACACGCTAAATATGTTCCGGCTTCAATACGGTCAGGGATGATTTCCATGCTCGCAGGATGTAGTGCAGGCACACCTATTACTTCGAACTGTTTGGTTCCGATTCCTGAAATTTGTGCACCCATTTTGATTAAAAATTCAGCTAACTGTTGAATTTCAGGTTCCATTGCCACATTTTCCAGAATTGTTGTGCCTTTCGCCAGGGTCGCCGCCATTAGAAGATTGCCGGTTGCTCCAACGCTGGGGATATCAAATGAAATGTGTGCACCATGCAGTTGGTCACATTTCCCGATGACATAACCCTGGTCGATCTCAATATCCACTCCCATCTTTTTCAATCCCTCAAGGTGGAAGTTGACCGGACGCGGCCCCCAGGCACAGCCACCCGGAAGGGAGACTTTACCATATCCAAATCTTGCAACAATAGGACCTAATACATAAAAAGAAGCTCGCATGGTTCGGACTAAATCGTAGGGTGCTTCCAAAGAATGTTTCTCAGGAACCGTTACATCCAGGTTATTGTCCGATATTTTTGTTGTTACCCCCATCTGTGTCAATAACCGAACCATGGTTCGTACATCACGCAGATTTGGAACATTTGAAAACGAATAGGACCCGGGAGCAAGCAAGGTAGCGGCTAGAAGTGGCAAAATGGCATTTTTTGCACCCGAAATTGCTACAGTGCCATAAAGTTTCTTACCTCCATGAATTACAAACTTATCCATAAATATTTTGTTTTATTAGATTTGGACGACAAATGTAGAAAAATGAAAAAGACTAAAACAAAAATAGAAGGAATTAATTAAATTTCAAGACATCTAATCACTAAATTTAATTAATTAAATTTTGATTTTAAATCGAGTTGATATTGAGCATTTCTTCAGCATTTTTAATGACTGTGTCAGTCACCTTCTCTCCACCAATCAAACTTGCGATTTCTTTGACCCGATCTGTTCGCGCTAATTCATGAACTTGGGTAATGGTTGTTCCATTACTAACAATCTTACGCACTGAAAAATGTTTATCAGCAAAACTGGCAATTTGAGGTAGATGGGTCACACAAATTACCTGGTGGGTAGCTGACAATTCTTTCAATTTTCGGCCAACAGATTCAGCAATTCTACCGGAAATGCCAATATCAATTTCGTCAAACACCAGAACACCTATTTTATCTTTCCCGGCCAGTACGGATTTTATCGCCAACATAATCCTAGATAATTCTCCACCTGAAGCTACTTCAGCTAAAGGTTTAAAACCCTCACCTGGGTTTGTGGAGACATAGAGTTCAATATTATCGATGCCATTTTGTTTTGCAATATGGCCGTCCGGAAGCAATATGCCACCCCCATCATTTGGTGGATAATTTTCAAAAACAATCTTGATAAAAGCATTTTCCATTCCAATTTGCCGGATGATATTTTCTATTTGAACTTGGAATGTGGTGGCTGATTTTTTTCGTTGCTCGGATAATTCAAGACAAAAATTCTGTAGTTCCGATTTTCCGGTAGAAAGTTGTTTTTGCAGAATTTCCAATGTATCATCTAGATTTTTAATTTCAGCGAGCTCTTTGTTTAATGACTCTACTTTTTCCAGAATTTCAGGAATTGGCATGCCATACTTTTTTTGAATCCCTTGAATTTCAATTAACCGTACCCGAATACTTTCCAATCTTTCCTGGTCAAATTCAACTTTGGATAAATAATCATTCACAAACCGAGCTGCTTCTTCTATATGGATGTTGGCTGTTCTAAGATTCTTGGTCATATTCGAGAAAGACTGATCGATTTTTTCTAATTCTTCCAGCTTATTGATTGAAGCATCAATTGTTGCCATAGCTGCATGCTCTTGATCATACAAAATCTTGTAGATCTCGTTACAGAATGAGCTTAATTTTTCATAATTAGCCAGGACTTTTTCTTCATGGGAAAGCTCCTCATCTTCGCCAGAGTATAAATTTAACGACTCAATTTCGTTTATTTGGAATCTTATAAATTCCTGTTTTTCTCTTACGGTTGCCGCTTTGGATTGCAAAGTATGCAGCTTTTGTTGGTGTTCAATAATTCCATCGTATTGGTTCTTCATAGATCTCGACAGTTGATCCAAATTAGCGAAGCTATCAATAATTTCATAATGGTTGTCAGTTTTTAATAAAGATTGATGCTCATGTTGGCCGTGTAAATCGACGAGAATTTCTGATGCACTTTTAAGTATAGATATTTGGGTTATACAATCATTGATAAAAGTTCTGGATCTGCCGGATTCATTTAATTCTCTACGCAAAATTAGTTCGTTTTCAAAAACATCGATCTCATTTTCAATTAAGAACGATTCAATTTTTTCCGGAATGCCGTGAAATACTCCTTCAACAATTGCTTTATCAGTACCAGAACGTAGCATACCTGGCGATACTTTTTCCCCAAGAATTGAATTCAACGCATTAATAACCATGGATTTACCAGCTCCGGTTTCGCCGGTAAGCACATTAAATCCATTGGAGAATTCGAGATTTAATTCCTCAATGAGTGCAAAATTCTTAATAAATAATTTTTTGAGCATTTAATGTATTATTGATTGATTACTGCAATTTTCCCACTCTTTGCTATGCCGTCAGGATCAACCGCAACTGCCAAATAAATGCCGCTGGCTACTAAATCACCTTCATTGTTCCTGCCATCCCAAATTGCACGGCCGCCTTTTGACGCTGTCACCAATTTTCGAACCAAAAATCCGCTTGCGGTATAAATATTCAGATCGCAATTCCTGCAAAGTCCATCCACAATAACATTGGTTTCGAAAGCTCCGATCATTACAGGATTTGGATACAAAGTCAATTGCTCCAACTTTTCATATGGTTCCACAAATAGGGTTTGAAAAATAGAAAGGCCATTTGATGTGGCGATAAAAGATGTTCCGGTCTTTCTGTTGAATGCAAAGCTCACCACATTTGAACTAACCAGCGGGCTGTTTTCAGTCGTATAATGAGTCCAGCGAAAATCATCCCGGCCCAGAATGCTAAACCCGGAAGATGTACCTACCCATTTATTTCCAACAGGATCGATGGCAATTGTATTAATTTCGTTTGTGATCAAACCAAACTGCTGTCGAACTACTCCGTTTTGATAATACTCCAGGCCTTCACTGGTAGCAATCCAAACCACGTTGAATTCATCTATGGCAACTGCTTTTATAATGTTTGAGGACAATCCAAGAGATCCATCCAGGATGGCTACTGTATCATCTGATTTATCAATTGGCGTTCGATTGTCATCATAGACATAAATACCACCCCCGTCTGTTCCTACCCATTTACGGTTTAGCTGATCAATGGCAATTGATATAGGATTTGCAGATGATATTCCATCCTCAAAACCAAATTTAATCCATTGACCATCTTTTGTAACTGCTACCAATTTATTTCCATTGAATGCATTAAAATTCCCCATCCAAAGGGTACCCTCCTGGTCTATGGCCATTTCGTTCACAACTACAAAACTCAAATTTTCTCGAATACCGGATAAGTGACCACCCGTTTCGTTAAACACTTCTATTGAATTATTAGAACCAAATTTAAACACACCTTTCCCCCAACTTCCGACCCAAATATTTTTGTTTTGATCCTCTATTACTGTAACTGATTCATTTCCTGGCAGGTCACCACTCGACTTAGTGAAATTTGCCCATTTTTCACCATCAAAAACATAAACGCCATTTCCAAATTGAGAAGCACTAGCACACCATAATTTTCCTTCCGAATTAAAAAACAAATCTGCGAAATTATTACCTGCCGGACCATCAGGAATAAAAAAATCTAATTCATCCAAATTTTTTTCCCATTTAATTAAGCCTTTCTTTTCAGCACCCAACCATAAATCGCCATTTTCATCGACGACGAAAGTCGTAATCAAGTCGGTTAAAGTTAATTGGCGATCCCATCGGTCCAAATCCGGATCATATTGATAAACATATTTATTGACTGCAGCGTACAATTCATTTTCAGTTTTAGAAAAAGCTGCAACTGCACTGCTAAGAATTGAGGAGTAAACCGTTTGAATTTCTCCGTTTTTCAATTTTTGAACACCTCTTTCGGTGCTAATAAAAATATCACCATTAAAAGATTCTAATGCATTGATCTTATTTGAAGCCAAACCGTCTGAGATGGTAAAGTTATCCCAACTTTGTGGCGCTTTCAGATTTATTTGCCTTAAATCCGCGACGGAGACGCCAAAATCCGTTGCCACATAGATAAATGGCCATTCAATCAATGCGTCAAAAGCGTCAATTTCTACGGGGATGTTACCCATTTTCTTATAGGTCTCTTTAGCTTCTTGTTTACTGAGTATAAAAACACTCACACCTATATTCAAGGCTATGAACAGACTATCTCCATGCAATTCCATGTCATGAATGGATAATCTGTCAAAATCTCTGAAAAGCTCCCATTTGTTTTCACTTATATTGTATTTGTTCAAATCGCCATTTTGCAGACCAAACCACCAGTTGTTGTTGTCATCAATTTCAACCTGGATGGCGTGATTATGGCTAAGGTTTTCCGTGTTGGTAAATGAACCGACATACTCTTCAGTGTTTCGATCAAAAATCAGTACCCCGCCATTAGTGGCACAGATTAATAGATTATCTTTGATCGTTATATCTTCAATGGATGATTTGTTTGTTATAGATTGCCATTCCCTACTTTGTCCTAATATTTGTGAAAAAAATCCAAAGGTGAATGTAAAAATAACTAAAAAATTGTACGTATATAATAAAAATCTTTTCATTTATTTTTTAATAATATCCGCAAGATTGGCCATTTCAATAGCAGTTAATGCAGCATCCCAACCTTTGTTCCCCATTTTTGTTCCTGCACGTTCAATTGCTTGTTCAATCGAATCTGCCGTAATAATACCATAAATAACAGGTAAATTTGTAGATAATGACACACTAGCAATTCCTTTTGATACTTCTCCGGCAACATAATCAAAATGAGGTGTCGACCCTCGGATCACTGCGCCTAAACAGATAATAGAATCATATTTTTTTGTTTCCGCCAACATCTTTGCGATTAGGGCAATTTCGAAAGAACCCGGCACCCAAATTGTTTGGATTTCATCCTCATTACAACCATGACGTATGATACAATCTTTTGCTCCTTCAAGAAGTTTACTAGTAATAAACTCATTAAAACGGGAAATTACAATAGCAAATTTTTTCCCACTAGCGTTTAATTGTGCTTCAATAGGTTGCAGCATTCACCCTCCGGAAGGTTAATATAATAAACTCCCTGGTCTAAACATCTTCTAAAATGAGATGACCCAGCTTATCTCTTTTAGTGGTCAGGTATCTTTTATTATTGTTATTTGGCTGGATTTCAAGAGGGCGACGTTTAACCTCATCAAAACCATGCTCTTTCAATCCCACGACTTTTTGTGGATTGTTTGTTAGAAGTAATATTTTTTGAACTCCCAATTCTTTTAATATCTGAGCGCTAATTCCGTAATCCCTTAAATCAGCTTCGAAACCCAATACTTCATTTGCTTCCACGGTATCTTTACCCAAATCCTGTAGTGCATATGCCTTAATCTTATTGGTCAATCCAATTCCTCTTCCTTCCTGGCACATATAAAGTAAAATACCATTCCCTGTTTCATTAATCAGTTTGAGGGAAGTCTCTAATTGTTCACCACAATCACACCGAAGTGAATGCAATAAATCTCCAGTCAAACATTGAGAATGTAATCTTACCAGGACTTGTTCCTGAGAATTGATGTCTCCTTTTACCAATGCTAAGTGTTGTGAATGATCTACTGTGCTTTCAAACAAATTCAATTTAAAATGACCAAAACGCGAAGGAAAATCTACTGAGGCCACAAGGTTAATTAATTTTTCATTTCTTTTTCGATAGGCTATTAACTCTTTGATTGTTATGATTTTCATTTGAAATTTTTTAGCAATCTGAATCAACTCCGGAACCCTGGCCATTGTACCATCTTCGTTCATAATTTCACAAAGGATTCCTGCCGGATAAATTCCGGCTAATTTTGCTAAATCAACAGTAGCTTCCGTATGGCCAGCTCGTTGCAGCACACCCCCCTCATGAGCTATTAATGGGAAAATGTGCCCAGGCCGCAATAAATCTTTCGGTTCTGTATTCCGATCGATTAGGACTCGAACCGTTTCAGCCCTATCAAATACTGAGATCCCGGTTGTAGTGTTATTTTTTGCATCTACCGAGATGGTAAAATTGCATATTTTATCGCTAATGCCACTAACCATTTGCTTTAAATTTAATTGTTTTAATCTATCCTCCAACATGGGCACACAAATTAGCCCCCGCCCATGAGTAGCCATAAAATTAATTTTTTCCGGCGTGATGAAAGTTGCTGAGGTTATAAAATCTCCTTCATTTTCACGATTCTCATCGTCGACAACAATGATGATTTCACCCTTTCGAAAACTATTAACTGCTTCTTCTATTGTATTAAAGTTGTGTTCACCATTACCATTTGATCCCATTGTTCTAGTCCTTTGTCTTAATATCTTATTATTAAAAGCCCTGTTCCTTAATCCAATCTTCAGAAAGTTTTGCCTCATTCTCCTTAACCTGTGGTGACATCATGTTTTCTATATATTTTGCCATCATATCCACTTCCAAATTCACCAAATCTGCAATACTTTTAGTCTTTAAATTAGTATTACTAAAAGTATGTGGAATGATCGCAATGCTAATTTTTGATCTCTCTTTTCTTGCAACCGTTAAGCTGATTCCATCAATCGCAATCGAGCCTTTCTCAATAATGTAGCGATTTAACGAATCCGGGTATTCGACAGTTAACCATTGCATCGAACCCTGCTGCTTTAAGCCCACAACCGTTCCGGCGGCATCAACATGGCCTTGAACAAAATGGCCGCCCAATTTTTGTCCGATTCGGAGTGATTGTTCCAGATTAACCAAATCTCCCTTTTTTCTCTTACAAAGCGAAGTTCTATTCAACGTTTCACGAACTGCCTCGACCCAAAAATTATTCTTTTCCTTTTTTATTGCGGTTAGACACACCCCATCGACCGCAATACTATCACCAATATTTAATTCTTTAGCGATGGGTTCACATGAAATCTTAAATTGAAGTGCATCAGGAATTTCTTGAATCCCTGAAATTTGACCGACTTTTTCTATTAATCCTGTAAACATGTTTAATGCAAATAACCTTCTATCAAAATATCTGTCCCGATTTTTTTGTATGACGTCTTTTTAAGTTCAGTGCTATCCATCATGGAGTGGATTGAAAGATCGCCAATTGCATCAATTCCTTCTCCGATCAATTTAGGCGCCACAAATATCATTAACTTATCAGCAAGTCCGGTTTTAATGAAAGAAGTGAGTATTGATTTACCACCTTCTACAAGCAGAGAGATCAGGTTCTTCTTTGACATCCATTCTAGTATTTGGTTGAATGTACTTCTATCATTTTCATTATTTATGAATTCGAGATGGACACCCAGCTTTTCAAATTTATTTATTTTTTTTGCATCAGTTTTAGCTGTAAAAACAACTGTTTTGTTTCTGAATTCGTCATTAAACAATTTAGATTCGAATGGAATATCCAGATTCCTACTAACGACGATGCGCCAGGGTTGCTTTCCTTTTACGTGGCGAACCGTAAGTTGAGGGTTATCATGTTTAACAGTACCGGCTCCTATTAATACAGCATCCACTGATTTGCGCAACTGGTGGACTTTCTTTCTTGATTTTTCGTTTGAAATCCAGCTAGAATGAAAAGAACGGGTTGCTATCCTGCCATCCAGACTCTGGGCCCATTTTAGAATAACAAATGGTTTTCCAGTCCGTGCGTATTTGAAATAAGCTTCATTTAATTTTTCGCCATCATCAGCTAAGATATTTGTCTCAATTGAGATTCCAGCATCTTGTAGTTTTTTGAGCCCAGCCCCATTGACCATCGGATTTGGATCTAGATTGGCTATAATAACTCTTGAAACACCAGATTCAATAACCCGCTTAACACATGGCGGCGTTTTCCCGTAATGATTACAGGGCTCCAGATTTACATAGAGGTCTGATAGATAAGCATCTGAACCGGCATTGTTTAAGGCAAATACTTCTGCATGCGACCCGCCATAATTGCGATGATAACCCTCCCCAACGATCTGTCCGTCTTTTACAACAACCGTACCCACAAGCGGATTCGGAGATGTAGATCCCTCACCTTTTTTTGCTAATTTCATTACTCTCCGCATAAAGTAATGATCTTTTTTATTTGAATTAATCTGACTCACAATACAATTTTTTTCTAATTCTTAAACTCTTTACTATTACCAAAAAAATAGCCCTGATGACTCAATAATCTTCAGGGCTATGCGATAAACATACCTCATTTCAATCTTCTTCCATCCGGACTTTAACCGTCGGCTTCGGAATTACACCGAATCAGTCCCGGCTTACACCGGGAGTCGCGGGCTTTCACCGCCGGTGAGGACTTTCACCTCGCCCTGAAGATTTACAGCTTCAAATTTGATTGAATATAAAAAATTCAGTAGGCTAAAGCAAGATAAATTTGGATAACTTAATCAAATTCAAAAGTTCGTTAATTTAATACTATATATATACATTATTCTACTAATGCTACTAAATATGCCTTTCATTTTGTTGAAATCTTTATTAAACTATTTATATATTTCAAAGTAACTATTCAGCTATTGGCATTTGGCTATTAGCTATTGCCATCCCGACGCTTCGGGATTGGCAGAATGGCTTCCTGTTTAAGAGAATACGGGTTAATTAAAAAGTCAAATCAGTCGTTTCGGTTGTATCTATACCATCAAATATTGCCCGCGGGTTGCAACCGAAACAGTCAAATATATTTGAAGCAGTTTTTAGAAATTTCTTTAGGTTCATCATTTGAATTGGAAACTCAATGAATCATCATTTAAGAACTATCTTTAATCCCAACAAAAGATGGTTAAATGATTATGGATCAGTTAAATAGTGAACAAAATGATAAACAATCCATCAGTAAGCTAAAGGCCAACAGCTAAAAGCTAATGGCCGAATACTTATATATTTCAAATAATAACTCAAACTTCAACCAAGGATTATAAATAATGAAATTTATTGCAGATTTACACATCCATTCTTATTTCTCACGAGCAACAAGCAAGACCTTAAATTTTGAACATTTAACCAAATGGGCTCAACTCAAAGGGATAACAGTAGTTGGGACTGGCGATATCGCTCATCCTGGATGGCTGGAGGAGATGAAAGAGAAATTAGAACCAGCCGAAGAGGGGTTGTTTCGACTAAAAGATGACATTGCAAAACCGCTACAAAAGGAAGTGCACAAAGCTTGCCAGGGTGAAGTCCGTTTTATGCTGGCTGGTGAAATCAGCAATATATACAAAAAGAACGATAAAGTTCGTAAGATCCACAATGTGGTTTTTTTGCCCAGCTTTGCAGCTGTCGAAAAATTCCAGGCCGAGCTAGAAAAAATCGGTAATATCAGATCGGATGGCCGGCCAATTTTAGGGCTGAGTTCTCGGGATTTACTTGAAATCGTCCTGCAAACAGACCCACAGGCTTATTTGATCCCCGCCCACATTTGGACACCCTGGTTCGCATTGCTGGGTTCAAAATCCGGCTTTGATTCTGTTGGAGAATGTTTTGATGATTTGACACCCCACATTTTTGCTTTGGAGACAGGACTTTCATCCGACCCGCCTATGAATTGGCGCCTTTCAATTTTGGATGATTATACTTTGGTTTCAAATTCCGACGCCCATTCACCGCAGAAATTAGGCAGGGAGGCCAATATTTTTGATACTGATCTCTCCTATCCAACAATTTTTAACGCATTAAAGAATAAAGGATCGGATTCCTTTTTAGGCACAATTGAATTTTTTCCTGAGGAAGGGAAATATCATTTCGATGGCCATCGAAAATGTGATATAAACTGGGATCCCGAAACTACTCAAAAGCATAATGGCATTTGCCCCAAGTGTGGCAGACTTGTCACAGTTGGAGTCATGCATCGCATCCAGGAATTGGCGGACCGAAATTATGGGCAGAAACCGGCAAAGGTTCATCCGTTTAAAAGTCTGATCCCTTTACCGGAAGTCGTTGCTGAAGTTTTTAATATGGGCGTGAATACAAAAAGGGTGCAGGAATGTTATAATTTACTATTGTCCAAACTCGGATCCGAATTATCCATTTTGCAGGACATTCCTTTGGAAGACATTGCTCAAACGGGCGGAACTGTCTTTTCCGAGGCCATTAAAAGGATGCGAGAAGGACAGATTAAACCAGTAGCCGGCTTTGATGGCGAGTATGGGGTTATCCGGTTATTTGATGACAAAGAACGTGAGGATTTTTCTAACCAGTTAGGGTTTTTTGTTTCTAAAAAGAAAGATAGGAAAAAAAAAGAAAAATTAAACAGTAACGAAGTTTCGGAGAAAGTTGATTTTGATTTATGGAATCAACAACAAATCCAAACTACGATTCCGAACATCAATTCTGACAGTCGATCAATAAAAGATTATAATGAAAGCAAACCTTCAGAAAAGATCATAAAATCCAGGATATTATCAAACCTAAACGAACAGCAAAAAGAAGCGGTGCAAAACACGGATCTTCCTCTGATCATCCTAGCTGGTCCGGGAACAGGAAAAACGCACACACTTACATACCGAATAGCCTTTTTAATTATTGAAAGAAATATTTCACCAGAAAATATTCTGGCCATCACTTTTACAAATAAAGCCGCCGAAGAAATGGCACAACGACTGTCTAGATTGTTAAATGAGGAGACTTCAAAACGGATTACAATTAAAACTTTTCATGCTTTTTGTGCGATGATTTTACGTTCAGAGGGGCATCAAATAGGTTTACAATCTAATTTTTCAATTTGCAGTGATTCAGACGCTAAAAAGATTCTAAAACAAGCGAATCCAAAATTGAAGGAAAGCGAGATATTGAAAAACCTCGAAAAGATCTCTACAGCTAAAAACAAGCTCCTATTGCCTGATTCTCCGGAATTCGAAATAGTTTTTAAAGATGATTTCGAATTTCAATCTTACTACCAGCATTATGAATTGAGATTGCAAGAAAACAACCTGTTAGACTACAATGATTTAATTTCAAAAACCGTTACTTTGTTTAATAAATACTCTGATGTTTTAAAGAGGTATCAAAAACGATACCCTTGGATTTCGGTGGATGAATATCAAGATATCAACCATGCCCAGTATAGATTGCTACAAAACCTAATTTCTGAAGGGAGTAATCTTTGTGTGATCGGAGACCCGGATCAAGCAATCTATGGATTTCGAGGCGCCAATCGAGAATACTTCCTTAAATTTCGTGAGGATTATCCTCATGCGAAAACAATCTATTTGAATCAGAACTATCGTTCTTCCCAAAATATCTTAAATGCTTCCGGACAAGTGATTGCGAACAGCCAGGTCCGGAAAAATGATAAATTATGGTCAACCCTGGTTAGTGATACGAAACTGAATGTTTACAGAGCGCCTACGGATAAAGCGGAAGCCGAATACGTGGTGCATCAAATTGAGCAAATGGTTGGTGGTACAAGCTATTTTTCGATTGACTCTGGTCGCGTAGCCGAAAACGATGATGAGAAAACAAGATCCTTTTCTGATTTTGCCGTTCTATATAGATTGGGAGCGCAAAGTAGGCTTTTGGAAGTCGCTTTCAAACGATCCGGAATTCCCTTCCAGATAACAGGGAAAGTATCATTTTACCAAAAAAAAGAGATCAAAGAAATCCTATCTTTTTTATGGTTTCTCCACGATACGAACTCGCTGTTTTTTATAGAAGAAATATTAAATCCAGATCTGAATGATAAAAAAGTAAACTTTACAGACACTATTAATCAGAACGGTTCCATGGAAATATCCAGGGATCTAATCCTACAAAAATTAGATGAATTAAACCTGAACACTTCCTCTAAACATCGAATCCGGAAAACTATTGATTTCCTGTATGAATTGAAAAATGATGCTGAAGAAAAACCGGTCTCAAAATTAATTGAATCCATTCATACTTTTATCCTAGGTACAAATTCAAGAAAAGTTAGCGAAGATACTCAACAACGCATCAAGCAACTGATCTTAAAAGCTGTTTCTTTTGAAAACCGCCTTGGTGATTTTTTAGAATATGCCAGCTTGTACAACGCTGTGGATGATTATAATCCAAAATCCGATCGAGTTAGTTTAATGACCCTTCATTCTTCAAAAGGACTTGAATTCCCTGTTGTTTTTATCGTTGGATGTGAAGAAAATTTGATTCCGTACCTGAAGGATGATAAGTTGTCTGAACCGGATGAAGAATGCCGGCTTTTTTATGTCGGCATGACGCGAGCTCAAGAAAAACTAATTTTAGTGAATGCTAAAACCAGGTATCTTTTTGGCCAGAGAATGACTAATATGCCGTCACACTATCTATACGATATCGAAAATACTTTAAAAGAGTTTACGCAAATGCCTGTCACAAGAAAAACCATCAAAAAGGAGAAGCCTAAACTACAATTAGAGTTGTTTTTATGATTATCCGAAACCTTATTCCCGAGATTTTTTTGGGGGATTTGTAATCTTTAATAACAAATTGGGATATTAAATAATAAACATATCTTCACTGTTTGATATTTCCGCGTTGGTTAATTAATTAACCAATTATTGCTGTGTTGCTGTGAACGGTAACGCTGGTTTTGCTTTAAGGATCATGAATGATCCTGAGATTATTACAAGACAAGGTATAAATACGTCCATTCATGGACTTTGATTAATTTCAAGGGATACCCTTTATTTATGGTACTTACAATAGATTAATATAAAAATTCTATTTCGATGAATATCTTTTCTCCACCAGTCATTAAAGAATTCCGTGCAACGGTTAGTTTGGGTGGACCCATCATTGTCTCCCTCCTGGCTCAGCAAACCCTGGGATTTATCGACACAGTAATGGCGGGAAATTTAAGTGCGAAAGATCTGGCAGCTGTTGCAATCGGTAGAAGTCTTTTTGTCCCCATTTTTCTTGTTGTGCTCGGTGTATTGCTAGCGGTGAGTCCTATAGTGGCACAATTTTATGGCGAACGTAAAATCGACCAGATTGGAAAAACGGTTTGGCAGGGATTGTTGCTCAGTCAAATGCTTGCAATTCCATCATTTTTTTTGGTTCGGAACCTGGAAATCGTCATGCATTTTATGCAGATTGCACCCGAAATCATTCCAATTAGTATGGGATATCTTAAGGCAATTTCATGGTGTTTCCCTGCGACTTTCGCCTATCTCACCCTGCGATTTTTTAATGAAGGAATATCTATTACCAAACCCAACCTGTATTTTTCTCTAATAGCAATCCCAGTCAATTTTATCGGTAATTATGCCCTTATGTATGGTAAATTTGGATTCCCAAAATTAGGCGCTATTGGAGCAGGATGGGCTACCACGATGGTTTGGTGGACTATGCTAACCGCGATGCTCATATACACCTTCCGTATGCGGCACAACCAGCATTTTCGAATATTTCATAAAATGAGCCTGCCAAATTGGAGATACATGAGGGAGATTCTTCACATTGGAATTCCAAATGGAATGAGCCTGGGGATGGAAGTTGGAATGTTTGCTATCGCGGCTTTAATCATCGGTTCTTTGGGCGTTGCCATTATGGCGGGACACCAGATTGCAATTAATGTTGCGTCACTCACCTTTATGATTCCATTGGGACTTTCTTTTGCCACCACATCCAGGGTTGGATTTGCAGTGGGTGAAAAAAATTATGATGGTGTCAGGATTGCCGGATATGTTAGCGGCGGACTTTCGGTGATGGTAATGTGTCTAACCGCTGCTATGATGTATCTTCTGCCATACGCCATCGTGAAAATATATAGCACGGATTTGGCGGTAATAAATGTTGCAGCTCAATTATTGCTCATGGCTGCTATTTTCCAGATCTCCGACGGTTTGCAGGCAAGCGCTATGGGCGCTTTGCGAGGTTTAAAGGATACACGTGTTCCTATGTTTGTCAATATCATTGCTTATTGGATTATTGGCATTCCATTGGGGTATTATTTGGGAATCGTGCGCAGCATGGGTGCACAAGGGTTATGGATTGGCATGATTGCAGGTTTGACTTTTGCAGCTATCTCACATGCGTCGAGGTTTTACTATTTTACAAAAACAGGTAAATATAGAAAGTAGAATCTGATATGGGGGATCATTCAATATGGGATAAAAGTACATGAGAAAAACAATACATAATATCAAATATTTTAAAGACCTACATAATAAAGCGCTTTGAGTAAAGTAAATGTTAGACATTTCAATTCTCCAAGTCACCCTTTTTCTTTTTTATGTAAAAGTAAACAGAGTCCCCATCACGCATAACCTTGAGGTTCTCTAATAATTATTGATTTAAATTGAATCGGCACCGATGAAGTTCAAGACATGTCCGAGCAAATATCCGTATATAAGTCTCGCCTATTTATTCACATGACAAAAAATAAAAGTGTGGAATTATCTAAATGTCTCTGCTATTTTTTAAAATAGATTATGAGCAAAAATTTTATAATCTTCTGATAAATACTTCTAAAACTAAAATTTAAAAAAATATGTCAGAAAACATTTCTAAAGAACTTTTGATTAACATAACAAGGGAAGTCTATTACTTTGAATTGGATAGAAAAGAAAAAATCATTCAAAGATTAAATTACAATACAACCATATTCATCGTGTTGTCCGGAGCTTCATTCTATTTTCTGAACGATTTGATTAAATTGAAATGGCACCTCAACACATCAGTTGTATCAATTGTGTTTCTATTCTTTTTTCTCCTAACTATTCTTTCTTTGCTAATTTCCTTTTTTTACCTTGCAAGAGGTATTACAGGTTTTAAATATTCTTTTCTTCCTGTTGCGGACGACATAATAAAAGATGTGGGCAAAATAAAAACATATTCAGAAAATATTGTGAAGATTCAAAAAGATTATGGGTTAAGTAAAAAAATAATTAAACAGAAATACAATTTTGTAGGTGAGAGAGATAAATTTGACGATTATATTTTGAGCAAATATCAGGAGAGTTCTACGAACAATTCAAAGAATAATGATTTTAGAGACGAAAAACTCAGCAAATCAATAAGATTTTTAATATATACATTTTTTTTCCTGATATTGTCATCATTCCCATATATTTCACTAAAATATAATATCCAAAAGGAGAAAGTAAAAATGTCAAATGAACAACAAGAACCTGAAGATTCTGGACAACCTGAAGATTCTGGACAAGATGATAGTCAAAACATTAATGATTTGAATTTACCTGATGTAGATGAGCCAATTTTGTCTCCTAACAGGCTTGTAAAGGAAAGTCGTAATCCAAAATCTTTTCTGGACGACAAGATCGCTTCTGATAATACTGCAAGTGATAGCTCTAGTAACGAATAAATAATTACTAGATTTAAAATTATTATCTGTATCAGGCTCGATAATCTTCAAACCTGCTGGTTTG
>JADFJB010000106.1 GCA_022566355.1 candidate division KSB1 bacterium | reverse complement strand
TAATTTACACAATTATGGTTTATAAGGAAATATTTTTTTGGAAATGGGAGTTTTTTCAAATATACCTTATGCTTATCCTTCCCTCCCAACACCCAACGCATCTGCAGCCCGGTTAATGTAATTAAACCAGGATGCAATCAGGGTAATTTGTAATATTGCCGTATCGTCAAAACCAACCGATCTAAGCTTCTCATGATCGCCGGGATGAACCTTGGTTGCATCTTTTGTTATCTTTACTGCATAATCCAACATAACGCGATCTTGATCGGATAAATCGGCTTGGGTGTAATCCTGTTCCAATGTCTGAACAAGTTTTTCATCAATATTAATGCGACGCAGAAACTCTGCGTGAGATTCAATTCAGTACACACAACGATTTTGTGCGGAGACGACCGTAGCAAGCATTTCATGCTGCTGACGGGTCAACGGCAGATCCGGTGACAGTAAAACGCCGTAAGTCGCAAATGCATGAAAGGCAGCATCCGGGATTAAGCTGTGGGATGCAACAATATCAGAAGATCCTTCACCGGATGGATGAACAGGATCATCATATTCCGAAGGGTATAATGAGGCCTGTCCTTCTACGGCTTTGCGTAGTCGTTCATCTCCTTCTGAAACCGGGATTGTTTTAATCCATGTCATGTAGTTAACCTCCTTATCTCTTGAAATTAAAATAATAAACCGGTATTCCTAAAAGAACTACACCCACACCAAGTAATACTTGCAGTGGATTATTACCGGCCAAAAGCACAAGTAAACCTATGATCAAAAACAAAAAAATAGCGGGAGTCCAGGGATATCCGGGAGTTAAATAACCAGTCGAACCGCTTTGTTTTTTACGCAGGATAAACAAAGCAATGACTGTTAAAGCGATGAAGAAGACCGTTACGAAAACAAAATAAGATACGATTTGATTAAAAGTGCCAAGCGCTACCAGAATGGAGGCGAGCATAGCTTGTAAGATAATCGCTCGCGCAGGGGTACCATATTTTGGATGCACCTTAGCAGCAGCGCTCAAAAATAATTTATTTCGCGCCATCGCATAATACACCCGGGGAGCTGTCATAATGATAGCCAGCAGACTTCCCAACACCGAAATAATAACGATGATCGAAAATACTTGTCCGCCGGCATAGCCAAAAAGAACTTCACCGGCCTGGGCTGCAAAAGTCTCTCCGGAAGTTACATCTTGAACCGGTACTAAATACAAAAAAACCATAGTCGTTATGATATAAACTGTTGTAATAACCAGTACGCCGTAGATGAAAGCACGTGGTAAATTCCGATTTGGATCAGTTATTTCCCCGGCGATTTTACCGGCATCCCACCAGCCTCCGAACGAAAAGAAAGCAGCAACAATGCCCCCGGCTAATGCTACCGGCAACGGATCTGATCCGGATCTCTGTTGAAAAAATGGCTGCAGGTTGGACAAGTCACCCAATTGAAATCCAACTGCCCATATTGCAATAAACATTAAAAAGCCCACTTTAATGAATGTTAAACCACGTATTAACCAGGCGCCTAACCGGATGCCAATAATGTTAACTGCGGCTAGAATAAGAATGGTTGATATGGCAACTATTTTGATCCCGAATGGCGCAAGTTTGACCATGTAACCAACATAGCTTGCCAAACCTACGGCAAGCGCCGCGGTGATGCCGGGATCCATTACCAGGAATGACTTCCAACCATAAAGGAATGCGATCGGTTTTCCGAACGCTTCACGCAAATAGACATAACCGCCACCGGCTTCGGGAAACCTGGTGGCCAGCTCACCATAACAAAGAGCTCCGCAAATAGCCATTAAACCCATGGTCAGCCAAACGATTAACAACCAAAATGGCGATCCAATTGATTTGATCATCCCGGCGGGAGTCAGAAATATGCCAACGGCTATGACTTCGCCGATGACTGTAGCGATTGCCGTGCTTAAGCCAAGTTGTCGTTTTAATTCGTTCATTTTGATTGTGGTTCTGAAAAGTAGAAATCAATGAAATAGTTCAATAGCAACAAATTCATTTCTCAAAATTCAAAAGGATGAGTTGTTTCCTATTATTTTGTTTTTCAAAACGATTCATGAGTCGCAGAAAAATACATAAATCTTTATTGATAAGCAAGCATGCTGGTTTTTTTAATTGAAATTCTCTTTTTTTGATTCACTTGCAACACCTACAAACCCGGTCTTTATCTTAATTATATTAGAAATAATATTATAATTAACTTATATAATTTGACATTTAGGCAATTTTATTATATTTTATTCAAAAATTAATCATTTGAATAATCCCAATTTTATTTAATGAAATTAGATCAAACAGATAGAAAAATTCTCGATATTCTTCAATCCGAGGGACGGATCACTAATGCTAAATTAGCTGCAGATATTGGCATCTCGCCTCCAGGTATGCTGGAGAGGGTGAAACGACTGGAAAATACGGGGGTTATTCAGCGATATGTAGCTCTATTGGATCGCGAAAAAGTCGGTAAGGGAATTATGGCCATTGTGTCTGTGTCTTTGACTGTTCATCAATTAACTTCGGTTGATGGATTTAAGGAGGAGATCGATAAACTGGACGAAATTCTGGAATGTTTCCACATTACCGGTGAAGACGATTTTGTTCTGAAAGTAGCCGTAGACAATATCAAAGAATATGAAAATTTTATTCTGCATAAAATCAGCCAAATTCCCGGTGTGAATAAAATAAGAACATCTTTTGTTTTGTCAACAGTAAAATATGAGACCAAAGTAACCATCAATGAAAATGGAGGCAATAAAAATGGCAGTAATGGTTGATGTAAAAGAAGAAAAACGTGCAATTGATCAAGAGGGCGACTTTTTAAAACTCAATGCTATCGATCATGTGGAATTATGGGTGGGTAATGCCTACCAAAATATGTTTTTCTGGAAGACCCTGGGTTTCAAGGCTATTGCATATAGCGGGCTGGAAACCGGCAACCGTGAATTTGCCAGCTGGGTCTTGGAACAAAATAAGATTCGGTTAGTACTCAATACTCCATATAATCCCCATAGTGCAATGGCAACACATATACTGATGCATGGCGATGGGGTGAAGTCGATTGTAATTAGCGTCGATGATGTTGAAAAAGCATGGCATGAGACTACAATTCGTGGGGGTGTAAATGCTGAAGAACCTAACGAAAAATCAGATGAATTTGGTTCGATTAAGACTGCTTCTCTGCGTTGTTATGGGGAAACATTGATCAAATTCATAGAAAACACAAATTACACCGGCGCTTTCATGCCTGGCTACATGCCATTACCCGATGATGCAACCGTGAAACCTGCAGGGCTTGCAGCGATAGATCATATTGTGGGTAACGTTGAACTGGGCAAGATGAACTACTGGGTAAACTGGTTTCATCAAGTGCTTGGCTTTCGCCAGATCCTCCATTTTGATGATAAAGTGATCCATACCGCGTATTCTGCCTTGATGAGCAAAGTGATGTCCAACGACAGCGGCAGAATAAAATTTCCCATCAACGAGCCTGCCGAGGGGAGAAAAAAGAGTCAGATTGAAGAATATTTAAATTATAATTTGGGTCCGGGTGTTCAGCACCTCGCTTTAATTACGGGTGATATTATCCAAACCATGCGTGAGTTACGGGGTCGTGGATTACGATTTTTGCAAGTGCCTAAATCCTATTACGAGGCTCTCCCGGATCGAATTGGTGATATCAAAGAAAGCTATAAAGATATTGCCGAACTTGGTATATTGGCTGATCGTGATGATGAGGGTTATTTGCTGCAGATTTTTACGCAACCGATCCAGGACCGCCCGACCCTGTTTCTAGAGATTATCCAGCGAAGAGGCTCCCAGGGTTTTGGTGTCGGTAATTTCAAAGCGCTCTTTGAGAGCATCGAGATAGAACAGGAACGAAGAGGCAATTTGTAGGAGTTTTAAAAATGATTTTTGATCCAAGCAGAGAAATTCAAGATATTTTGGTTTTTGGCGAATTCGGAGATGTAAATTCTTCGATCACCGATTTCGTCAACCTATACATTCATATGCCCTGGCGAAACTGGAGTTTTGCTTGAAAAAGCCAAGAGTTAGTCATTCATAGGCTGAATGATTTTGGCGGAGGGTTTTCTTAAAACAGACGAAAATTTTCAAACGCGAATGGAACGAAAGGAAGAAAAGCTTAAAATATATTTTTATTGAAGAGGATGTCTAGATAACATTCGACAAACATTTCGAACTTATTTATAAGTGCATAAAGGGGACAGGAATTTTATCTAAGAAAATTGAGAGTAGTTTGAACTCTGATTGTTCAAGACAATTGTAATTACATTTAACGTGACATATCTTTTGACAAAAAATCACTTGATTTTGTCAAATAATATGTCGATACTTTTGTCAACACGGAGGTCAATCTATGAATATTCTAGAAACATATTCACATATAAAGTTTAAAAAACATTGGGCAATTACCAAAGAAATAGCTTTTCAATTAGGGCAATGTGACAATTTAATCAAGACAATTTCAGCATTACCGTTGCAGCCAGAATACAAAAAACAGCTATTAACTGTGTCTCTTGTAAAGGGTGCATTAGCAACCACTGCAATTGAAGGAAACACTTTAACAGAGCAAGATATAGAGAATATTCAGAAAGGGAAACATTTACCACCAAGTAAAGAATATCAGGAAATCGAGGTAAAAAATATAATTGATACTTTTAATGATATTATCAAAGATGTTGTAGTTCATAATAAATCAAGTCTAATATCCCTGAAGTTACTGCGACAATTTCACAAAGCAATAGGAAAGAACCTTGGTAAGCATTTTGAAGCAATCCCAGGCAAATTTCGTACTGATAATAGAATTGTGGGTACTTATCGGACCCCTGATCATGGAGATGTCAAAACACTAGTGGAAATGTTTTGTGATTGGCTTAAGGAAGACTTTAAATTTGAAAGGGGTCACGAGTTTTTTAATTCAATAATCAAGGCAATTGTAACTCACATTTATATAGAATTTATCCACCCTTTCGGTGATGGTAACGGTAGAACGGGTAGATTAGCTGAATTTTATATCCTTTTGCGCTCTGGAGCGCCTATTATAACTTCGCATATTTTATCAACTTTTTACAATGAAACACGTCCTGAGTACTACAGGCAATTTGAAAATGCAAAGAAAAAGAAAGACTTAACGGAGTTTATTGCATATGCAGTGCAAGGTTATCGAGATGGACTTATACAGACTTTTGAAGTAATTCGGGATAGCTTGCTGAATATTTCATGGCAAAAGTTTATATATGACCGTTTTGCAGATCAGAAATATGCAAATAAAAACGTTTTCAAACGTAGAAGAAATTTAATGTTACAATTGAACACAGAAAAAGAATTTACTCTCAATGAGATTATATTATTAACCCCGCAAATTGCAAAAGACTATGCAAGCTTATCGTTAAGGACAATTGACCGTGATTTAAAGGAGTTAGAACGTTTGGAATTATTGACCAAAAACCAGGATAAATACAAAGCAAATATTAAAGTATTGGCTCATCTTATTCCAAAGTAAGAAGTCACATTGAACCAGTTTACGAAATATAATTTTGGATAGTTTATACAACCGCACAACCATTCTTTTGGGCTCCGTTTAGCCAGTCGGAAAAGTAGAGAATTATGATTTCTGAGTGCGGAACTTTTTAAAGATCCAAACCCACTGCCCCCAGAATTTCCATGGTTTTTTGATTTTGTATAAATGCAACAATTGAGGATTTTTCAATCTTAATATTTTGGGGAATTTTTATCTTAACAACATCATTTCCTGAATGGGAGATTTTTAGTGTAACAAACTTCCTTACCACATTCTCATGATTAAGCATCCTGTTTCTATTCTCGCCTTTCGTAACCCGGCTTGATAAACCACGTTCGACAATTACAATATTCAGAACCTGATTGGCGCCGAAACCCTTCGCTTCATATTCAATGGATAATTCCTTTTGATCTTCACTTAATTTAACATCTAAATATAATTCTACTTGCGCAGGTTGCCGCAAGGCATCTTCAATTCTTTCTTTTGCAGCTCCCCTATCAGAACCAACAAATTCAACCTTTCCATTCACAATCATTTGCGGAGTATAAATTCTTGCGGTTCGAAAAGCCGCTGCGTATTTTCTCTGTCGGTCTGAATAGGCCGGATCGCTGAATGGATCGGTCCAGCCAATATAATTCCAATAATCGACGTGAAAGGAAATGGGGAATATATTTCTACTATTTTCTTTTTCGTTTCTAACAAGTTCTGCCAGCAGCTTATCAGCAGGAGGACAACTGGAACATCCTTCCGAAGTAAATAATTCGACAACAGCAAAATGTTGCGGATTGGTTTTGCTGGAAATTTTGGAGTCCGGTTGTGCAAAAGTGACATTGGATACAAATAATACGGTAATGGGAAAGAGGTAGATTAAAATGTGACTCATTTTTAGAATACCAAATTTACGGTTAAGCAACCTGGGCAATATCAAAATCAGGAAACAAAATTACTGCAGGATGTACTTTTAAAGCTTGAGCTAATATTATGGCTCGCTCTCTACCTATACTTCTAGCATTGGTTTCCATTGCAGAAATATTGGATTGAGGTATTGCAGTTATTTCAGCCAATTCTTTTTGGTTGAGCTCTTGCAATTCTCTGAGAGTTTTTAACATTTCACCTGGAGTAATTTCTTTGTTTACCTTAGCTTTTACAAAATCTTTTTTGTTAATTTCCATAATCTCAACCTACAATTAATTGCCTCGAATCATTACGATCCATCAAAAATAAAATTCTATCTTCAAAAAGCCGCTATTAGGAAAATACCAGTATTCATCCAGGTTGTCGCCAAAGAAAAATTGACCGCCAAGTCCGAGGTAGGTATTTTGGCCGGCCGAATAATTGATCATCCCGAGAAAGTAACCGCTGTTATCATCCAGGTTGAGGTTTATCGACAAAGACGAAGAGACCAACGGATAAAGTAAATAATTAGCGCTGATAAAAAGATAATTCTTAGCCACATTCAGAATTTCACCCTGCAATAGTTTTAGCAGATTATATTTCCGTTTATCTTTTGAACCCTCTCCATTAAATTGGTACTCCATTAAAGTATACAACCTGGCTGTAAATTGATAATCCAGCCCAAGAATATAGCGGGCAAAATTAGATCCAAAATCATCTTTTTTCCCGGAAATAATGGCCTCGCCACGAAACCCGGCTTTAAAAAGGTTACCGGCAAAATCCCCTCCCATTATGATTCTTTCATCAAAAATGCCGGATACAATTGAAAAATCGTATTTATGCAAGTTGGTGCGAAAACGGACACCGGCATTACTCGGGTTTTCTTCCTGGGGATTAAAGACCAAAGTCAAATCGGTAAAATCACCCAAATAAAATTTGCCTGTAATTAAATCGGCTCCA
Source organism: candidate division KSB1 bacterium (assembly GCA_022566355.1). NCBI lineage: Bacteria > Pseudomonadati > Candidatus Zhuqueibacterota bacterium. Next base: position 8,841 of record JADFJB010000106.1, on the reverse strand, counting down.
TCTTTTTCGATCTTGGCAAAATTAGCAGGATTGATGGGGTTGAATAAATCGGTAGGATTCCAAATTCGGCCACTGCCCCAGGCAATCCGTTGACGACCAATAGTAATCTGACCAAAATCGAATTCCTGGCGATAATAAAAGCGATCGATAAAATGTTGGCTACTCCAGTGCCGTTCATCCAGAAGAGTCCAGTTTAGATCGAATAGTTGTCGCTTTGCCCGGGGAAATGCAACTTGTGAAAACGATAATTGCGACTGGTAAAATGTTGTCACTTCGTATTCAATCGAAAGCCTGGATTCCGCATTAAATTCGATAGTCGGCCTCAGCCGTAAACGGGTTATATTGAATTGTTGATCCCGATTGAACTGAAAAAGCTGTGAGATGTTTTGATTATTTCTCTGGAAAACCGGTAAATCGATTATATAACCGGAAAAATTGAATTGAATTTGGGTGAATCCACAAACGGGGAACAATAAAATGCTGAGTAGAATTCTTAATGCTGTGGCTTTCATAATGTAGATTCCTGCTCACCACTCCTTTCTCAACATGAATGTTGAGTTACATTATTTGATCCTGGTCAATGAGGCCATCAACGAGTGTAACCAATCTTTTGGCACGATCTATAACTTGCTGGGCATGCGAAGAGAAAATAAAAGTGATCTGCTTGTCTTGATTCATCTTGCCCATTAAATCGAGAAGAACATTACCGGTTTTGGAATCCAGGTTTGCAGTGGGTTCGTCTGCAAGAATAATCGACGGATTATTGACTATCGCCCTTGCCACTGCAACCCGCTGTTGTTGTCCACCACTCATCTCATTCGGTAATTTATCCGCCAGTTCTCCTATCCCCAAATCCTCCAGTGCTTCCATGGCCCGGCCATGTCTTTCTTTTTCCGAAATTCCAAGCAACATCATGGTAAATTCAATATTTTCCAACGCTGTAAGTACAGGCATCAAATTGTAAGCCTGGAAAACAAATCCCAGTTTATGTAATCGTAGATCCCCTAATTCATTCCTCGACTTTTGACTAATGTCCTCACCCTCGATAAATACTTTGCCATTGGTAGGTTTATCGAGACCACCCATTAGGTTCAATAATGTTGTTTTCCCAGAACCTGATGGCCCGGCAATCACAACATATTCACCCTTTTTTATGTCCAGGCTTACTCCTCGTAGTGCATGAACCGGGACACCATTGTCCTTGTATATTTTTTCCACGTTTTCTGTTTTTATGACCGACATTTTTCTGGTTCCATATTTGTTCTTGATTTTGTCTCTATGTCATTGCGAGGAATCCCGAGCTGTCGGGATGACGAAGCAATCTCCTTTTGTGTGGTATCAGATCGCCACGTCGCTTCTCTCTTCGCGAAGACACGGATTGAAAATGAAATCATTACACATATCGAATCGCCTGAATTGGATCGAGCCTGGCTGCTTTAATGGCCGGATACAATGCGCCAATCACGGAAAATATTGGGATCACGACCAATGAATTGATAACACTATCAACGGTGAGAACCGGGTAGAGAATAACTCCGGATCCAAATGAATTTAGACTTTCGGAAAACAAACTTAGATCGATTCCGACATCGGCCAACCAAAAATAAAGAGTCAATCCCACCGTAAACCCGATCAATGTTCCAAGCACGCCCAATACTAACGATTCCATTATTATCATCGAAAATAATTTACGACTGCGCATACCGATGGCCATCAAAACACCAAATTCATGAATTCTTTCAAAGACCGACATCAGCATGGTATTGATGATGCCAAAAATCAATGCCAGGCCAATGATTGCATAAAAAATAAACATGGATTGTTTATAGAGATCTATTTGCATAACCGATAATGGCAGTAGTTCTGCATAGTTAAGCACTTCATAATTTTCATCAAGTTTTGCCGTAATAGTCTCATCCAGGTTGGGTACATTGTTTAGATCATCTGATATGATGGCAATTTCAGAAATCTTGCCCGTCAATCCCAGCATTTCTTGTGCATTCTGCAATGAAATATAGATCGAAAATTGATCAAATTTGGAGCTGAAGGTTTTATACAATCCAACAATTCGGAATGCATCCGAACCGATTCTTCCATCCAAAGAAGACGCCATTCCAACGACTTTATCTCCCAACTCAACGTCCAGTTTTTCCGCTAATTTTTTACCCATCACAATCTCATTAAATTTGCCGCTGAGATAGACCCCCTCGATAATAGATTCTTTAATCTTTGTAATTTTTTGTTCATCATTGGGAATGATGCCGACAATCATCACGCCGGCTGAATTGTATGCACTGCTCATCAAACCCATGCTAATAACTCTTTTGCTGTAATACTTTACCTGGGGATTTGCAATGAGTTTTGCTTCAACTGACCGCTCATCCGGAATATAATTTTGAATAATTTTATTATCATTAAAGCCATTTTTGTGGATCTGGATATGAGAAACGTGGGAGCCAATTTGATTATCTAATATTTGCTGCATAAATCCAAGCGACAACGTACTGGATAGGATGACAGCAATAACACCGATCATGATCGAAATCATGACGATGATCGATCGTCTTTTATTTCTCCATATGTTTCGCCAGGCTATTTTGAATAACATTTGGTGTTTTGATTTTGTAGTCTTATTGTTTAAATTCTAATTCAGTTCTTGTTAATTTTATTTACTTTTTTACAATTGTGATTCTAATCCACCAGTTGGCGGAGAGAATCTCTTGATCTCAGACTTCTAATTTATTGTTCATAATTAGATGTAATCCAATCCTTAATAGATTCTTCACTCCACCGCGTTCCGTTCATAATGACAACTAACTTATCAGAATAATTTTAGAGAAAAAACTAAGTATATCTAATTCCCTTTAAAGGCTCTAACTTGAAAACTTTAAATGCCGGGTAAAAACTAGCAGCAATTGTGATGAGTAATAAGTTGAGTGTTGAGTTGATAAATACACTCGGTTTTAAGGTCGAATAAATTTTAGGTATGAAACCATATTCTTCATACAACAATGCAAAATCTCCGCTAAACTCGATAGGATTTAGAAATATGTAATAATTAATCCCGAGAGCGATTATATTCCCAATAATCAAACCAATGACTGCGATGATAAAGCTTTCGATTAAAACCAGGATGACGAGTGTAGAATTTCGCATGCCCATCGCAAGTGCGACACCAAATTCGTTAAATCGTTCCGTAACAGACATTAGAATAGCGTTTAAAATCCCAAAGGCCACGACCACGATGAGAATCCACAAAAAAATCAAACCGCTAATGTTATCCAATTCGATAGATTGCTTTAAATCCGGCATAATCTCCAGCCATGAAGGAATGTCGAGATCCTCAGGTAAATAGGGTTTTAATTTTTTTTGAAACGCATCCACCTGGTTTAAACTGACCAAAGAAATTGCAACGGAATTGACACGTCCTTCCATAGCCAGCAATTCCTGCAATACGGAAAGTCCCATGAAAATGACTGTGCCATCGAATTCTGGCGATCCGATTTTGACTGTCCCGGCAATTTCATACTTAAAATTTCCTAATGATCCATCTATACCCTGGGCCAATACGACCACGGTATCGCCAATTTCCGCATTCAGGTTTTGCAGCAGCTTGTACCCTAAAATGATCGAATAACTACTGTCGGTTTGGAAAAAACTGCCCTGGTTTAATTTGGAATTAAATATTGAAACATTGGCTTCTGAATCGGGTACAATGCCAAAGATCACCGCGCCCATCGAGTTCTCTTTAAAGCTGATTAATCCCTGGGCATTTACACGAGGAGTAAACCCTGTTACCTGCTCTTCGTTGGCGAGGATAGTTTGCAGGTTTCCATCGAAGCGGAAACTCTTCTGCAAGGATGGATTGTCTAAATAGCCGGCCTTTTGTACCTGTAGATAACCTGAGAATAAACTGACTGCATGTTTGATATTAGCTTCGTAGGTACCAATTTGAATACCCCGCATGGCAATGGCGAGCATCGCGGCAAATACAACTGCACATATGGTTATGATCGTTCGACGTTTATTGCGCCATAAATTTCGCCAGGCCAGTTTTAACAGAAGATTCATGGTTAATTGCCACGCTCCAGTTCACGAAATGAAAAAATCCGGTCACTGATCACAATATCAAATTTAATGTCATGAACAATAAATTCTGTACGGTGACCCACCTTTACTTTATTAACCATAATATGCCGGGTTGGGGTTTTACGGCCGCCTAAAACTTTATAATCCGTATATTGTATTGATCTTATATATTTATCTTTTTCATCATAAAAATCCACTTTTGCGGGTAAATTGTCACTTTTTCTCACCCAATAAAAAAGGTTACCCCAGACCACAGCGACGCCTTCATTAGGTGTCATCTTTATTTTCCAGCAGTTTTCATTCTCAACGATCTCTTCCCCTAATAATTCAAGATCATAATCTTCGTAAAGATTGGATTCCCTGACCAGGTCATCATTGGTGAAATCCGAACCGTTCCAGGATTGCAGCATCATGGATGGCGGAATTTTAATAGTGGTTTCCGTATTTTTCAGGAATTGCCACATTTCGGTTCCGATTTTGAGAGTCTTGTTGCCGGCTTCACGTTTAGGAGATCGGATGACAATTAGCGCCTTTTCGTTGCCAACCCACCAGCTATCCATCTCTAATTTTCGGGTGTAATCAGGCGTTACAACGGTCATGGTGAATGATCCTTGTGATGTTTCGCCGCGTAATAAATCTTCCGATTTTTTAACGATCTCGAAAGCTGTTTGTGCAAATGAAATTTGTGCCATAAAATACAGCGAAAGCAAAAGAAAGCATTTACGCATTACACATACCTTTGAAAAAAATAGAATTACCTAACTATTTGATACGATAGGTTTTTCCTGTAGATTCTATAAATTGCACTATTGATGAAATATGAGAAAAAATTGAAATTAAATTTGAATGTAAAAGGGTTTGGATTCAAGGGGAATTGGGGGGTAATATTGTTTAGAAAACAAAAATATGGCTCAAAAAAATAATTGCTTGTTTTACTTTTTTCTTGACTTTTCCTAACCGGTTTGGTAGATTCAGATAAAACGAAATCTTAACATATTAACATATTTTGGGGATTACAAGGAAGTAAAGTTTGCTAAATCTGCAAACCACAGTATTATGCTGTTTGAAAGGGGATTTTGGTTTTATGTAAAAAAAATTACAACGGACAAATTTCAATTAATTTTTAAATAAAGGATTCTTATTAATCGCAATGGTCCATAATAATCGGCATAAACCACTACCTATGGTAGTGGTATGAGTATTTTGCAAAAATATACTTCTGAGGATGAAAAAGAAAGATATTTTAGCCGTTAAAGATTCAATAGATGAATTGAAAAAGTGGGTGCTATGTTTGAGGGTATTTTGAGAAATCGGATAGATTTATATGGGAAAGTCGAAGATGCCTGCCTTTTTTCTGTCATTCCAAAAGATTACTAAAATCAAATAAACAAGAAATTTCTTGAAATTGGCAATAATATTATTATATTGCCAATAAATAGGAGTTGTATTTATGTTAGCAACTTTAGATAAATTTGGGAGAATCTTAATCCCTAAAAAATTTAGAGAGCACCTTGGAATATCAAGTGATACAACAATGAATATCGTTGAAGATGGGGAGCGAATTATCATTGAACCCATTAAGGAAAAGGAACCTCTTGTAAAAAAAGATGGCTTACTTATCTTTACTGGAAAGATTCAAGGTGATCTCGATCAGACGCTTCGTTCAAATCGCTCCCGACGGATGAAAAAAGTTTTACATTTAGATGACAAATGATTTGAAGATACTCTTTGATAGTTCAGTTTTAATTTGCGCTATGGTTGAAGCTCATCCAAAGCATAATCCCGCATTATCATGGTTAAAACGCGCTAAAGATAAAGAATTTAGATTTTTGGTTTCTGCTCATTCATTGTTAGAGATATACAGTGTTCTTACCACCGCACCATTTAAACCTAATATTTCTCCAGCCACTGCTAAAAAACTCATTGAAACTAATATCACGAAATATGCAACGATCCAATCTCTAACTCCAAATGAATACTCAAGATTACTTGAGTCTATTACTTCACTCGAACTTAAAGGTGGGATTGTTTATGATGCTTTGATATTCGAATGTGCCAAAAAATCTAAAGCTGATAAAATTATCACATCCAATGCAGCAGATTTTTTAAGATTAAATATTGACCATTCACTTGAAATTATTTCGCTGTAATAATAATTAACTTTTTGACTACTGTGACTTCAATTATCGCGAAACGCTGTCCAGATTGTGAAGAAAATCAAAACGCAGATAAATCAAATCATCGATAAGTTTGCTCCGGATAAAATTATTTTGTTCGGTTCTTATGCTTATGGCAAACAAACTCCTGAAAGTGATGTGGATTTATTGATTATTATGAATTCAAACAATTCATTATGGGCTTGAGTTCGGAAATCTCATTGACCTTTGACCACTCATTTCCATTTGATATCATCATTGAGTTCATTCTAAAAAGGAGGGATACCGATTCCATCGCTCTCATAAGTATTTGTTTTTATGCATCAATTTTTTTAGAAAAGCGATTGAATCGGTTTTTAGAGTAGACTCATCATTAAAACACAAAAACAAATAACCAAACGATTTGCAATGTGGTGATTTTTTTCTAAATGACATAATCATCTCAGGTAAAGTTCTTTATGAACGAAATAGTGAAAGAATGGATAAATAAATAAAGCAGAAACTGACTACCAATATAAAGAGAATTAATTCAACTCGAATTAAATGAGTCAAACCTACAAAAAGGTAATCATAATGAAAAACAGAATTAAACTAATCACAATTATTTTATTTGTAATTGCCAATTGCCTTAGTGCAATCAGTCAAACAACCCCCCAGCCATTTGATTGGGATGAATACAATAAGAATTCGATCAGTTTGGGCGGATTACAATTTACACCGGATGGTGACTTTTTACTTTTCTCCACACGTAAAGCGGATTTCGAAACCAATCGATGGATTAATAAAAATCAGCTAATGGATATGAAGTCAAAAAAGATCACTGAGTTAAATTTTGATCAAAAAGAGGTGAGAGATGTGCAATGGTCCCCTCGGAAAATACCTTTCGTATGTGGCCAGGATTAATAACCAGAGCCAAATTGTCATACAGGAATTCCAAAATGGTAAATCCGAAGTGATCAGCAATCACAAAACTGGCGTATCCAGTTTTTATTGGAGCCCGGATGAGACTAAGATCGCATTTATTGCAAGAGATGAAAAACCACAAAAGTCGGAAAGTGAAACCTTTATAAAAGCCTTTGAAGTGAAACCTCATGGCTATTTGGATTTTCAATCCTACCTTTCGTCTCATTTGTTTATCCTGAACATAAATAACAAAAAAACCAAAAGATTGACAGAGGGAGGCTGGACTGTTAATGGTGGTGTGAGCTGGTCAACAGACGGAAGAACTCTTGATTTTAGTAGAAAAGAAAACCCTTTACCTTCGGAATGGCACAAAAACAAGATTATGTTGCTTGATCTTGAGTCCGGAAGTTTAACCGGTTATTCCGACAGGGATGGTTTTGAATACAATCCTGCCTTCTCTCCGAACGGCAAACATTTTGTCTACAGTCGAATTATTGATCAAAACCCAGCTGGGATGAGGGACTTATTCATTCAAACCGGAAAAAACAAACCAGTAAATCTCACCCGTTGGTTGGAAAAATATTTGTGATTGAACTAACCATATTTTGAAGGACCATATTGTAGATAGGTATAGAAATGAAAACCGTATTGATTTTATTCTTCGTATTTTTGGGATGCATTTCGGATCTGGCCGCTCAAATGCATGTTCGATACCCATTAAAATGGGCTGCTTTAGCCCAAAAGCTTGTGGAGCGACTGGATATTCAAAAGGATGAAAAAGTCTTGCTGGTTGCGTATCCGGGTTTGTTCGACGACATCATTCCGCATCTGCGTTATGAGATTATGAAACGAGGGGGTGTTGATCTTGGTGTCATGGATGTTTTGCAAAGACCATTGCCGGAGACCTGGGATAAGACAGTGCTCGCAAAGGCAAACAACCAGGCTCGGGAAGCTCTTCGTAACATGCTGCAATCGGTTGATGCTTCCATAATGCTGCCCGGCGCGTTACCGTCAAATCCAGTATATGCTGCTATCCAGGATCTGCTTCGCGAGGGTCGAGGGCGTACAGTCCATTTTCATTGGCTTGCGGCAGGTAGTGCGCTGGCAATTCCGGGTCAACCGTTACCCACACCTGAGTTAATTGACGCAACCTATCAAAATGCGATTTTGCAGGCTGATTACCAACAGATTCGACAGGCTCAACTAAATTTTATCGAAGCGATGCGCCAGGCCGAGGTTCGGGTAACCACTCCGGCCGGGACAGACCTGCGCTTTCGGGTAGGGTTCCGCCCGGTAAATATGCAAGACGGCGATGCATCGGCCGCACGAATGAAAAGTGCAAAGATACTGATCGATCGTGAGATCGAGCTTCCCTGTGGCGCCATCCGCGTCGCACCTTTGGAGCAATCTGTGAATGGCGTCATCGCTTTCCCGCCGTCCCAATGGGATGGACGACCTGTGACTGGTCTCAAACTCAGGTTCTCAGAAGGACGCATCGTTCACCTGGAGGCCGAGTCGGGCATAGAATTTGTTGAAGCGGAAATGCAGCGCGGAGGAGATGCCGCGAAACAACTGCGTGAATTTGCCCTTGGATTTAATCCGTTATTGGCGGTACCGGACAAGAACCCATGGATCCCTTATTACGGCTATGGTTCCGGTGTGGTTCGACTCTCCCTGGGCGACAATTCCGAAC
>JADFJB010000105.1 GCA_022566355.1 candidate division KSB1 bacterium | reverse complement strand
AATATCTAAACAAAACCAGGAGGTCCATTATGACATTCAAGAGCAAACCTATTTACTGTGCTATTGTGATATCCTTTTTATTCGGTGCACAATTAATCGCACAAACACAAAAACCTGTACTTCATGGCAGGCATTGGGTGGCGATTACCGGCAAACCATTGGGCGCTACAGCCGGAGCTAAAATTTTTGACCGCGGTGGCAATGCGGTAGATGCAACATGCGCAATGTTGGCAGCAACTTGCACTATGTATGATGTTTTAAGCTGGGGTGGTGAAACGCAAGCTTTGATTTACAATCCTCATACTAAAAAGGTAATCGGTATTAATGCGTTAGGGGTTGCTCCAACCGGGGCAACAGCCGAATTCTACAAAGAAAAGGGCATGAAATACCCGCCTGCTTATGGACCATTGGCAGCCGTTACACCGGGGACACCTGGCGGATTGATGGTGATGCTCGCCGAGTACGGCAGCATGAGCCTCAAACAAGTCCTGGAACCAGCCATGCAATTGGCCGAGGGCTATCCGATTGAGGAACAACTTGTCAGGAGTATCGAAAGAGGAAAAGATCGTATCAAAAAATGGCCGTATTCGAAGAAAGTGTTCCTTCCCCATCTTGGAGAAGAGCATGAGGCTCCTTATGCTGGTGAAATATTCAAACAACCAGATCTTTTGAACACTTTGAAGAAACTCGTTGAAACCGAGGAAAAAGCTTTGGCTGCAGGAAAGTCTCGAAAAGAAGCTATTTATGCAGCTTACGATCGTTTCTATAAAGGCGATATCGCCAAAGAATTTGTACGTGGTTCACAAGAACAAGGCGGATTGCACACTTTAGAAGATTTAGCTAATTGGAAAGTCTACATCGAAGAACCGGTGATGACCACTTACAAAGGTATTGAAGTCTACAAATTGACGACCTGGGTTCAGGGTCCGGTATTGCTGCAAGCGCTTAATATTTTGGAAAATATTGATTTGAGCGCCATGAGTTATAACAGTACGAAATATATCCACACTCTTTATCAAGCCATGAATCTTGCATTTGCCGATCGTGATTTTTATTACGGCGATCCCTATTTCCCACCCGAAGAGCCCATTAAGGGATTGCTCTCCAAAGAATATGCTAAAGAACGGATGAAACTGATCGATTGGGAGAAGAATAACCCGGACGTCAAACCAGGCGATCCGTATCCGTTTGAAGGCAAGAAAAACCCATTTCTGCATCTTCTCAAAAAGTGGTCGAATGTAGATACGGTGACTGTTGCCGCGCTGAGCGAAATAGAAAAAGCAGAATACGAAGAGGGTTTTTACGCGGGAACAACTTCCATCCAGGCAGCTGATAAAGAAGGTTGGGTGGTTTCTGTAACTCCCAGCGGCGGCTGGATGCCGGCTTGTATAGCCGGGAATACGGGTATCGGAATGAGCCAGAGAATGCAAAGCTTTGTCCTCGATGAAGGTAAAAATCCTTACAACTTACCGGTTGCAGGTAAAAGACCGCGAGCGACACTAACACCCAGTATGGCTCTGAAGGATGGTAAACCGTACCTGTCTTTTGCTGTGCAGGGCGGTGATTCCCAAGATCAAAACTTGTTGCAGTTCTTTTTGAATGTGGTGGAATTCGGCATGAATGTGCAGGAAGCCTGTGAAGCGGCAAATATAACGAGTTACCAGATGCAAAGCTCTTTTGGCAAGCATGATGCCACTCCAGGCAGGTTAGTCTTGAATGAAGAAGTTCCGAAATGGGTGCGATCTAAATTGGCAGATATGGGATATCGATTAGATTTTAGGAATAGAACATCCGGGCCCATCACAGCCATTTATTTCGATTGGGAGCACGGATCGTTCTGGGGCGGTGTGAGTAATTCTGGTGAAGATTATGGTATCGCCTGGTGAAACAAATACTAAATTCTAATTTCGGATTTCGGATTTACTATTGCATAACTTTCAGTATTGAATGAAACGAGAATTTAGTTGCCACGAAAATACTTAAAGAGAATCAACTTAGTTACATGGGTTGTTTTCATTCTAGTAACATATTTTGTATTATTGCTGGTTCTGGTCTCGCTGGAACGGCAATCTACGGATAGCAGTATACATAACTTTTTTGACGCATTTTGGTATTCTGTCGTTACACTTACAACAGTGGGATATGGCGATGTTTACCCGGTCTCACCTTCAGGTAAGATTATTGGTTTAACTTTTGTTCTTGGGAGTTTAGCAATCTTAGGAATGCTTGTAGGAAATATTACAGAAAAACTAAATGAAAAAAGAGAAGTGAAGAAAATGGGACTTAAAGGAACTAAGTTTAAAAATCATATAGTCATTCTTGGCTGGGATTCATTTGCAAAATCCATTACTGAACAATTGCTGAATGCCGAGAGAGAAATTGCGATTATTACCGACAAAAGGGATGATATCGATTTAATTCCCCAGGAATTTCCTTATAAATCTATCTTTGTATTATATTCCGAACTCGATAATTATAATTGCATTAGAAAAGCAAATCTTGACCGCGCATACATGGTTTTAGTTAATCTACAGAGTGATGCTGAAAAGCTAATTGCTATTTTAAATCTCAAAAAACATTTTACAGATTTAACTTTTACCGTTATTCTGGACAATGTCGACTTAAAAGACACATTCCAAAGCGCCGGGGTAACCTATGTTTTGTCCAAAAACGAAATTGCCTCTAAATTAGTCGCCAGTTATATTTTCGAACCGGCTGTGGCTGAATTTACTACTGACCTAATGTCCAGCAACAAATCATCTGATCAATATGACTTACAACAATACCTGGTATTAGAAAAAAATCCATATGTGAATCAGAAATATGGCGAGGTTTTTTTTAATTTTAAGAACAGGTTTAATTGTTTTCTGCTAGGCATTAGTAAATTCCAGGACAATAAAAGAACCTTGTTAAAACTGCCACCGAACGATACTCTCATAGAAACCGGGGATTATCTTATCGTAATTTTGAATAAAATCCAAACAATAAAGGTTGAAAAGTTTTTCGGGGTGAAAGAAGGCTTGGCGATTTGAATACAGGTTCTTTTGCTTGGCATTGACTCGTGACAATGTTTCTAATCAATTAAAAGCTTACTGCGATTTTGTTATTTCTTATTGTTTACAAAAAAACTTGGAAATCTCTATTCTAAAGTATATACTTTACGCATGATGAAAGAAGCTAAAATTTTCATGAATGGACATAGTCAGGCAGTTAGACTACCAAAGGAATTCAGGTTTAAAGATAAATCAGTTTATATAAATAGGCTAGGTGAATGTGTAGTATTGATCCCTAAGGAAAATCCATGGAAGACAATGTTCGATGCATGCTCTAAATTTTCAGAGGATTTTATGTCGGATCGTGACCAGGGAGAAGAGCAAAAAAGAGAAAAGTTCGATTGATAAAATACATGCTGGATACAAATATTTGTATCTATATAATAAAAAAAACCCCACAGAAAGTTATTGATAAATTTAAAAACATAAAGCTTGGTGAGATCGGGATATCATCCATCACCTATTGCGAGCTTCAATATGGAGTTGCAAATAGTAAGATGAAAAAAGAAAATCAAGACGCATTAAATGAATTCTTAACCCCACTAAATATATTAGATTACCCAGGCGATGCAGCTCATACATATGGTGAAATAAGAGCAAAATTAAAAAAAATAGGCGACCGTATTGGTCAATTAGATTTATTAATTAGTACACATGCAGTACACATAAATGCCACTCTTATTACAAATAACATAAATGAATTTAATAAAATTGAAAATCTCAAAATTGAAAATTGGGTATAGCGTTTCAATTCAACTGAAATTTGTTTACCTTAGTTAGGGTTTTTTTACTTTGCAACAATAGAACGAGCTAAAAAATACATTCGTGCGTTTTTATCGATCAGTTTTAATAATAATTCTTTCCACTTTACACAATGTTCTGCCCAGGAATTTACGATTAATGGTTATGTCCAGGACAAGGAGTAATATCGAAAATGGTTTGGGGATTTTTGCAGGGTACAGTATTTCGACTACACCAATTTTTGATTTGTAAACTGTCGTTTCAACCTTCCAAAGGGTTCGAACCTTCGGAAGGTTAGTCGCAGTGGTAAAACTAAGAAATTGATAACGATATGGGTATGGGATATTAATAGGAACGACTAGTTGAAAACTTGCTGTAAATTATTTCAACAAAATAAGGGAAAGAAAAAAGAATTCCAAAGTCCCCTCTCGAGAGAGGGGATTTAGGGGTGTGTAATTTTGCTCTAAAAAACCCATTAACTCATGCCAAAACGCAAACTCATACCATACAACCCAATACTAAAAGAATTAGCCAGAAATCTCCGCAATAACAGCACATTGTCTGAGATCTTGCTCTGGAAGAAACTAAAAGGAAAACAAATTTGCGTATACGATTTCCACCATCAGAAACCACTCGATAATTACACACCCCTGAAAATCCGTCCGGGACGGGATTTTCTTCCCCTCTCGAGAGGGGAATTATTATTAACTATGCTTTTTTTGATATTGATAAGTACAAATTTTATATGTTACAGTAATTATATTTATTGATACTTTACTAGTAAAGATAAATGAAACATGATTTTACTCAAAGACATCATACTAATCTTATTTTTAGCCATCCTGATCATTCTGATCTTGTCTAAATTCAGGATACCGCCGGTAATCGGCTTTTTGCTAACCGGTGTAATTATTGGCCCAACCGCATTGCAATTAGTTGATTCAATTTCTGATATCGAAGTTCTGGCTGAAATAGGCATTATTTTACTCATGTTTACCATCGGGCTGGAATTTTCATTAGAAAAAATCAGGAAGATATTTAAAGACTTTTTGCTATTCGGTGGGCTTCAGGTAGCGATAAGCTGGCTGGTTTTCTCTTTTTTACTTTATTGGTACGGCTTGGTAATGCACCAGGCTTTGCTAGGTGGTTTTATTTTAGCCTTGAGCAGTACGGCCATCGTCTTGAAATTATTGCAGGAAAAAGACGATCTAAATTCACCCTCCGGATTGAAGATGACCGGCATCTTGCTTTTTCAGGATGCGGTTATCATTCCGGCTTTGATTTTACTTCCCCTTATTAGCCAATTTCGTGAAGCCCAAACGAGTCCTATTGTTACGAAAATCCTGTTGGCTTTTGGCAGTGTTATTTTAGTTTTTATTGTAAGTAAAGCAGTATTGCCCAATATTTTTAAGCTTATTTTTAAAGTACGTTTGCCGGATTTATTATTGGTAACGGTTTTTGTTTTTTTATTTGGGCTAACCATCTTAGCCCACCAGTTGGGCTTGTCTATGGCGATGGGTGCTTTTATTGTGGGAATAGCCATATCCGATTCCGATTATGCGCATCAAATCAACACCGATATTATCCCATTCAGGCATATTTTTAATTCCATATTTTTTATATCCATCGGAATGTTCGTTAATATCTCCTTTTTACTTTCACATTTTACACAAGTTTTATCGATTACTTTGATCATAATCGTTATAAAATTCGTCATCATTCTGGCTATATTTGTTGTCACCAAACATCCATTAAATACAGGAGTGATGACCGCTTTTGGCCTGGCTCATATCGGTGAATTCTCATTTATCCTTTTGAAAGTCGCCCAGGAAAACACACTTTTTGACCAGGACATCCATCAAATTCTTTTATCGTCTGCAATATTAAGTATGTTTTCCATTCCGTTAGCTCTCAACATCGGCAAGAAAATAAGCAGATCGGAAAGACTAAAAAAAGGTTTACAAATTTCTGAGCAATCAAAACCACTTACAAACCATACCATAATCGCCGGATTCGGAGTTAACGGCCAAAATATTGCAAAAATATTAAAGCTGCTCGATTTTCCTTATACCATTATTGAAATGAATCCTGCTACAGTAAAAAAGTATAAATCTCTTGGAGAGTCTATCCATTTTGGTAATATTGACCGGGAGCAGAATATGAAGTTAATCGGTATTTCCAAAGCTTCATTGTTGGTGATTGCGATCAACGACATGGAAGCTACCCGGAGAACCGTGAAACTCGCACGTAGATTAAATTCGTCTTTGCGCATCATTGTGCGGGCAAATTATATTACCCAGGTCGAAACAATGTATAAATTTGGAGCGGATCTCGTGCTATCCCAGGATATGGAAACCTCTCTTATATTTATTCATCATATCCTTAAATTTTATCACATGCCTGACCATATAACCCGGATTCAAACGAATTTGTTAAGAAAAAAACATTACCAGTTTTTCTATAAGCAAGAAACCCGTGAAGAATGGAAGATCGCCATTTCTGATAATATCGAACAAGACAATGAATTGTTTTTTATCAGTCCCCATTCTCGTTTCGTAGACAAAAAATTAGAATCACTCGATCCTTTTCATTATGATGGCACTGAGATCATCGGTGTTATCCGTAAGACTGAGGTCTTATCAAAACCCCTGGGGAATTTAATCATCGAAAAGTACGATACGATTATTTTTTCAGGAAACCACCAAAAAGTCTTTGAAGCTATGACCTGGATGGAAGAAAATAATTAGACAGATGAATGTCGTAAGTTCACAAATTTGAAATTGCATTTTCTGTTGTTTTTATTTAAACTTATATCAATAATGGAATGGAGTTGTTATGCCAGAAATCAGTCGGTTTTTTGGTATTATTATACGGATGTACTTTGATGACCACACACCGCCTCATTTTCATGCAGTTTATGGTAATAATGAGGTTCAAATTTCAATTAATCCAATTGCTGTTTTACGCGGAGATTTACCACCTCGAGCAGAATCTATGGTTGTTGAATGGACTGCCCTGCATCAAAATGAATTAGTAGAGAATTGGAATAGGCTTAACAAAAACCAACCAGCTTTGAAAATTGAACCACTAAAATAAAGAGATCACAATGTTCCCACGAATAAAAAAAGTTCGTCATATTAAAAATTATCGATTACTGATAACTTTTACCGATGGGAAAGAAATTGAATTAAACTTTAGAAACCGAATTGTTGGGCGAGGAGGTGTATTTACACAATTGGAAAATATAGATACTTTCAAACAAGTTAAAGTTGATTCAGAAATTGGAACGCTTGTGTGGCCAAACGATGTGGATTTTTGCCCTGACGTACTTTATAGTGAAGCAACTGGACAACCTATTCCAAATTCCAAAGCTGTTATTCATGATTATAATAAAAAAGACGGTACTTGAAGTTACGTCTGATAACCATTCATACCCAGCCGCCTGTCCATCCTTCCTGGACTCGGAAGCGCCGTAATAAACCTTGTTTTTCCAATCGAATAGAATAGCCTGATAACCGCCAAAACTACCGACATTGTAGCCCACATTGTGCCCCATTTTTACCAATTCCCGGATGACCTCATAATCGACTCCGGTTTCCAGATACACAGATCCGCCGTCTGTCATTACTTCACCTGTTGGTTGGGAGGAGCCCTGGTGTAAAATCCGAGGGGCATCGCCGGCTTCTTGCAGATTCATACCAAAATCAACCATGTTGATTACGATTTGCGCATGTGCCTGCGGTTGGGTAGCACCACCCATAACGCCAAAGCTCATGTAGGGCTTACCGTCTTTGGTGATAAATGCTGGAATGATCGTATGAAACGGACGTTTGTGCGGTGCATACGTATTAAAATGACCTTCTTCGAGAGTGAACAATTCACCGCGATCTTGAAAAATAAATCCCAATCCATCCGGGGAAAGGCCGCATCCCATGCCACGATAATTGCTTTGAATCAACGAAACCATGTTGCCTTCACTATCGGCAACAGTCAGATAGATGGTATCACCAGCTTCCAGACTGGGATTGCCAACGTCATAGCGCCAAGCCGCTCGATGAGGATCGATGAGCTTGCGTCTCTTCTCAGCATATTCTTTAGAGATAAGCCAGTCAACCGGAATCTCATTAAAATCCGGATCGGCATAATATTTGGCGCGATCCTCGAAGGCCAATTTCTTCGCTTCCAAAAAATGATGGATATATTCTGTACTGGCAAAACCCATACTTTTTAAATCAAAGCCTTCGAGAATATTTAAGATTTGCAGGGCGGCAATTCCCTGTCCATTGGGTGGCAGTTCCCAGACATCGTATCCGCGATAATTAGTGGAAACCGGCTCAACCCATTCTGAAGAATGATCTGCTAAATCTTTGTAGGAAAGAAATCCACCTACTCTTTTCATAAACGCATCGATGGTTTTGGCAATCTCGCCTTTGTAAAAGACATCCCGGCCGCCTTTTGCGATTTTTTCCAGGGTGTTGGCTAATTTCGGATTTTTAAATATTTCACCTTTTTCCGGCGCTCTGCCGTTTGGCATAAAAGTTTCCTTAAAACCCGGCCATTCCTGCAAGATTGGCACATTAGCCTGCATATAATACGCAATCAGTTCCGATACCGGGAAACCCTTCCGGGCGTATTTTATGGTAGGTCCTAAAATGGATTCCATAGACAATTTGCCAAACTTCTTGTGTAATTCAAACCAACCGTCCACACAGCCCGGCACCGAAACCGGCAACGGCCCGCGACTCGGAATTTGCTTAATATCAAGGGCCACTTGTGTGGCTAAGGGTTGACTCGTCGCCGCCATCCCATTTTGGGCTATCACTTCGGATCGGGTGGCAAACGAAATTTTTAACATTATTTTTTGCCACAAATGTACACGGATTTTCACTAATTATTATTCGTTTCGTTAATTCGTGAAATTCGTGGCAGTTAATTTTTGGGTGGGTGTGCTACTTAAAAAAATGCTTATTCTTTTTTATAAAATCCGTTGGTGTTTGGACTTGAATTGGACTGGCTTTGTAATGTTTCACATTTCTGGTGAGTATTACCTCTGCATTACATGCTTTAGCTGCTGCTACCTGAAGTGAATCCTCAAAATCAGAAAACAGAAGTCCAGTGGCATACAAAACGTCTTTGGTTGATGTTGAAGCCACATTTACAAACTGTAGCAAATCTTTGACAAATTCAATGGCGTCTTGTTTTTTTACTTTTGCAGAAACGATATAATAATAATTTGAGATCGAATGCCAGGCAATGAAGCTTTCAAAATGGCGGTTTTCTGCAGCATCGATTAGCGTGGCGGCATCATCTGAAAACGGCTTTCTGTCTGATGCAAGGTCGATGAGGATATCGGTATCCAAAAATACTATCATTGCAGATACCGCTCTTCTAATTTTTTGTAACGTATTTCATTTTTTTCTACGGCTTTAAATTTACCCTGCCATTTTTGCGAAAACGAATCCTGGTGCTTTTGCGTTACATCGCGCAGCATATTTTCCACCAATTTGGACACGGAAATACCTTTTGCCTTTGCGTACTTTTTGCTTTTTGGCACCAAATCATTTTCTATGGTTAAATTCAATTTTGTTTTCACTTTTTTTCCTCCAGGAAAAATAATACGTATCAGTTAATATAAATATACGCCTGTCAAATGAAATTTTCAACATTATTTTTTGCCACAAATGTACACGAATTTTCACTAATTATTGTTCGTGTGACCAGGGGGAATCAGGGGTCATTTTTTTTTAATTTTTTAATTCTTTGAGATCAAGCATCGATATCTTTTTCGAGTTCTTCAGTATGATCCCAATAGTATGCGAGAGCGGCATGAATTTGACCAAGTGTGAGATATGGGTGCTGGAATAAAAGTTCTTCCGGACTCCATCCGTAAGCGAACTTTAGCTTTATCAATTCAATTACTTTCATGGTCGTACCTAATATGTAAGGTATTCCATCTTCATCGATAGCTATATGTTCATAGCAGGTTTCAATAACACCCATGATAATATTCCTAAATTATTTTGAGTAATAATATATTATTAAAATTTAGGTTTTGTTCAGTTAAAAGTCAAGCACTTGCTTTCATTCATGGAATATATTCTTTCAATACCCAGCCGCATGCCCATCCTTCCTGGACTCGGAAGCACCGTAATAAACCTTGTTTTTCCAATCGAATAGAATAGCCTGATAACCGCCAAAACTACCGACATTGTAGCCCACATTGTGCCCCATTTTTACCAATTCCCGGATGACCTCATAATCGACTCCGGTTTCCAGATACACAGATCCGCCGTCTGTCATTACTTCACCTGTTGGTTGGGAGGAGCCCTGATGTAAAATCCGGGGGGCATCGCCGGCTTCTTGCAGATTCATACCGAAATCAACCATGTTGATTACGATTTGCGCATGTGCCTGGGGTTGGGTAGCGCCACCCATAACGCCAAAGCTCATGTAGGGCTTACCGTCTTTGGTGATAAATGCTGGAATGATCGTATGAAACGGACGTTTGTGCGGTGCATACGTATTAAAATGACCTTCTTCGAGAGTGAACAATTCACCACGATCTTGAAAAATAAATCCCAATCCATCCGGAGAAAGGCCGCATCCCATGCCACGATAATTGCTCTGAATCAACGAAACCATGTTGCCTTCACTATCGGCAACAGTCAGATAGATGGTATCACCAGCTTCCAGACTGGGATTGCCAACGTCATAGCGCCAAGCCGCTCGATGAGGATCGATGAGCTTGCGTCTCTCCTCAGCATATTCTTTAGAGATAAGCCAGTCAACCGGAATCTCATTAAAATCCGGATCGGCATAATATTTGGCTCGATCTTCGAATGCCAATTTCTTCGCTTCCAAAAAATGAGGTATATATTCTGTACTGGCAAAGCCCATACTCTTTAAATCAAAACCTTCGAGAATATTTAAGATTTGCAGGGCGGCAATTCCCTGTCCATTGGGTGGCAGTTCCCAGACATCGTAGCCGCGATAATTAGTGGAAACCGGCTCAACCCATTCTGAAGAATGATCTGCTAAATCTTTGTAGGAAAGAAATCCACCTACTCTTTTCATAAACGCATCGATGGTTTTGGCAATCTCGCCTTTGTAAAAGACATCCCGGCCGCCTTTTGCGATTTTTTCCAGGGTGTTGGCTAATTTCGGATTTTTAAATATTTCACCTTTTTCCGGCGCTCTGCCGTTTGGCATAAAAGTTTCCTTAAAACCCGGCCATTCCTGCAAGATTGGCACATGAGCCTGCATATAATACGCAATCAGTTCCGATACCGGGAAACCCTTCCGGGCGTATTTTATGGTAGGTCCTAAAATGGATTCCATAGACAATTTGCCAAACTTCTTGTGTAATTCAAACCAACCGTCCACACAGCCCGGCACCGAAACCGGCAACGGCCCGCGACTCGGAATTTGCTTATAACCATTTTGCTTGAAATAATCAAGGGTTAAGGAATAAGGTGAACGGCCGCTTCCATTTAATCCATAAAGCTTCTGGGTTTTGGCGTCCCAGACAATGGCAAAAAGGTCACCGCCAATTCCGCTGCCCGTGGGTTCAACAAGACCAAGCATGGCATTGGCTGCAATTGCAGCATCGACAGCAGTACCACCCTGCTTGAGAATATCAAGGGCCACTTGTGTGGCTAAGGGTTGACTCGTCGCCGCCATCCCATTTTGGGCTATCACTTCGGATCGGGTGGCAAACGATCTGCCGGTGATGCGGTCTTGTGCTAATAATAACGGGACGAAAAAAATCATGGTAGGTAGTAAATATATGAATTTCATTTTTTTAACTCCGTAAAATTAGAAATTAGAATATCGAATATCGAAAACCCAAACAAATTCTAATGTCTAAAACTCAAAAAATCAAACTGTAGTTTAGATAATTAAATTAATTTGGGATCAAGTTTGAAAAATTAATAATTAGAATTTCTTATTTGTTTAGAATTTAGATATTCGGATTTCGATATTTTTCTTGATTTTCAAAACCATCATCTCATTAAGATTTATGCTCCAAACAACTCAATCTTAAATACTCTCGCCAAAATTAGAATTGCACTCAATATTGTAAAAACAAAAAAACTTGCCCAGCCAAACCATTTCGCAAAAGTTGAAGGATAAAAATATTTATCTTCTTTGGGAATAATCGTTAAGCAATAATAAAGGTTGAGAAAAAATATAACAGGCGCAATAAAAAATGCCAGCGCCGAAGCAACCAGTACTAACCAAACCGGTTTCGGTATTCCTGCTATAATTAAAACAGAAGCCACAAGGGAATATAACATCGTCATTCGATAAATGTTGTATTCGGAATACCATTTGCTTTTATTTTCAGCTGCCAGAGATTCTTTTTCAATCCCCTGCAGACTCGCTGTGTTTTTGAACATATTCCTGCTACATGCAGCAACAATCCGGGGCCAGCCGTCGAAATAATTGAATGCGGTGGAAAAGGTTGCCGCAAAAGCGCCAAGCAAGAAAATAGCCATCATCCATGGTCCGACACTGAGTGTGAAAATTTTGGCAATTTCCCCGATCACGGCTCGTCCTTCAACAGGATTCGGATATAACCAAACAGCCGCCAATAACAAAAAAATGATTGCAATAATAAAAGAAATTACATGACCTAGCCGAAAATCCCACAATCCGATTTTGAACCATCTTCTACAGTACTCAAGAGCATGGTCAGGAAGTTTGGTGGTATCGACAGCTAGATCCTCCTTTTTTGATGTAAAAGGATCGAAAGATTTGGCAATGCCCAACTCTTCAATATTTGTCCTGATCTTACTCATCCCAACTTTTTTTGCTTTCCCCCATTCTGATGCTTGTAGTGAGACATCAATACCTGTAGGCAATAAACCGAGAAACGCAGCAATAATCAGCCAGGAACCTTGCGGCGTATCGAAAATAAAGAAATTGGCCATTGCGGAGATTGGCGCAGGTTTGACAAAATATACGGCTAATGTAGAAATTACTAATAATCCGGCTGCAATTTTAGCAACCATTTCAACAGCTTTATAATTCCCCCGCAAAATGATTGCTACTGAGATCAAACCTAAAAACAGACCATAGTATTCAATGGCGATATTAAAACCCAGGGAAACACTGAATAAATAATATAATACTGCAGAAGCCGCAATTAGCCTGCCGGCTTGCCCAATTGCGCATTGAACCAACGTAGTAACCAGCACATACCATAATGGCCATTTTTTCCATGCCGTACTGTATGCCTCGACCATGCTCTTGCCGGTGGCATTCGTAAACCTGAAAGCCATTTCAAAACCATAGTATTTAAAAATATAGGCAATAGGAATACACCAAAGAAGAGCATAACCGAATCGTCCTCCTGCTACAGGTGCAGTAATTAAATGACTGGTCCCGATACCGGTCATCATCAGGATAATTCCGGGGCCAAAATATAGAGCCAATTTGGCGGGAACCATACTGGGAAGTTTTAAACTTGCTAATCCATTCTTCGAGCTTTTGTTATGATTATCAGCAGTCATAAGAAATCCCTTGAGTTTAGGTTATCAATTGCATGGTTGATTGATTAACTTGCACTATTCATGAATTTTTTGCCACGAAGACGCGAAAATTATGTAACTTAGAAGAACCACTATTAAAAAATGAGTTCCTTTCGATTTATTTTATAATTATAAAACTTGAGTTCATTCTAAAAAGGTGCGATACCGATTCCATCGCTCTCATAAGTATTTGTTTTTATGTATCATTTAATTTTAGAAAAGCGACTGAATCGGTTTTTAGAGTGGACTCAAACTTATTTTCTTTTTTTTCAATACTTTGTGACTTTGTGACTTTGTGACTTGTTGCTATGAATTGTTCAGATTAATAATTGAAATAGCCAATTTCTAAAAATCAATACTCTATTCAGAATTTTGAACACATAATCTTAATAGCGCAAGTACGGTATCGACTGTGGGTGTGGGAGTACCAACTAGTTTAGCCATTTCAGAAACAGCACCTACTAATGCATCAATTTCCATTGGCCGACCCTTATCAAAATCCTGCAACATGGACGTTTTGTGGGCGCCTACATCTTCAGCCCAGCCAATGCGGGTATCAACATCGACCAAAAATTTCACATCCAGTTTTTCTGCAACAGCCGCAGCTTCAACCATCATGTTTCGAATGACAGAACGAACAGCTAAGTCCTGCGCCATTTGCTCCAATGTTGCCGAAGTAAGAACACTCACCGGATTAAAAGAGACATTGCCCCAAAGTTTTAACCAGATATCATCCCTTATTTTTTTTCGCACAGGCGCTTTGAAACCTGCAGCAGTAAAAGCCACACTTAAAGCCACTACCCTATCAGATTTAGAACCATCCAATTCACCAAGCATAAAACGCTTGCCATCAATATGCCTGATAATTCCGGGTTCCACAATTTCGCTGGAAGGATATACCACACAACCTATCACCCGATCCGGTCTCAGTGTATCCCAAATCCGTCCGCCAGGGTCCACACTTTCCAAACGATGATTCTCAAAGGAACCCGCCAACTTATAAAAATACCACCACAAAATGCCATTTTGGGCGGTGACGATTGCCGTATTCTCCCCGAGAAGCGGTGTCATTTGTTCCACAATGGGCGAAACCGAATGCGCTTTGAGAGTAATGATCACATAATCTTGTTGACCAAGCTCTTTCGGGTTGTCAGTAGCCGTTATTTTAGCAACTTTTTTCTCCCCTTCTGTCCATAAAATCAAACCCTTTTTTTGTATAGCTTCCAGGTGAGGTCCGCGGGCAATTAATGATACATCATAGCCTGCTATTGCCAATTGGGCGCCAAGATATCCGCCGATTGCCCCGGCGCCATAAATGCAGATTTTCATTGATTTTGAGGAATTAGAATGAAATTGTTATTTTTACTTAATAATAGCACTGAATACCATCGAAATTTTCTATTGATTAATACGATGATTTATAATTTTTTTCAAGCAAGAACGAAAACTCTAAAACTGTTACCCCCGAAAGCTTACCCGCTTAAAAGCATGCGGGCACAAGTTTATCAGGGGTCTGAATAGACTCCCGCTAGAAACATGCGGGAGTGACAAAATTCGTAAATTTATGTGATTCCCAATTTTTCTGCTAATCCAATTCGCTGTAATTTGCCGGTAGGACCTTTTGGAATTTCATCAAGAAAAATTACCTTACGCGGCACTTTGAAATCCGCCAGTCTTTGACCGGCGAATTCGCGGATCTCTTTTTCAGTGGTTGTTTCGCCTTCTCTCAATACCAGCGCAACAGCCACTTCCTCTCCTAATTTTTCATGAGGCATTGCAAAGGTCACTGCCTGAAGCACGGCTGGATGATCCAGCAATATTTCATCCACTTCTCGAGGTGATATTTTCTCTCCGCCTCGATTGATAATCTCCTTCAACCGGCCGGTAAGTCGAAGATAACCTTCTGTGTCTATAATACCCTGGTCTCCGGTGCGAAACCAGCCATTCGTAAATCCTGTTGCATTTGCTGCAGGATTATTCAGATATCCTAAAGTTACATTTTGTCCTCGAATAACTACTTCTCCTATTGTGCCTGAGGTTAATAGTTTACCATTTTCATCCATAATAGAAATTTCCGGACCTGCGGCAATTCCAACTGAACCAGGTTTTCTTTCTTTTGGCGGCAAGGGATTACTAGCCATTTGGTGCGCAGCCTCTGTCATACCATAGGATTCGATCACCGGCGAATTAAATGTCTCTTCCATTGCCATCATGACCTGGGGAGGCAGCGATGCGGACGAAGATCGCAGAAAACGTAAACGAGAATTTTTGATAATATCACTATTCCTGGAGGCACGGCTTAGAATTGCCTGATGCATGGTAGGCACCCCGGTATACCAGGTAGGGTTGGATTCTTTTAGCCATGCAAAAAATTTCAATGCATTGAAACCTGGCGTACAGAAAACCGAAGCCCCTGCCCGCAACGAACTTAAAACCGCTGCGATTAAGCCATGTATGTGAAATAAAGGCATGATATTCAAACATCTATCTTCAGGAACCAATGCCAGGTTGTTGACAATATTCTCGGCAGAAGTACAAATATTCAATTGGCTCAATGGAACGATCTTGGGGCGCGCGGTTGTACCGGATGTATGCAGCACGAGTGCATTATCATTTTCCCTAGCGAATCCACATTGAGGTTTGGCATTTGGCAAAGGCTTTCCCTTAAGTTGAAAAACTCCTGCCGGATCTCCTTCATTCGTTTGTAATTCCACAACGGCGATTCCAAGTTTCTCAGCAACTTTTCGGGCCGGACTTTCACTGTCTTCCTTCACGATTAGGAGTCTTGCATTGAGGTCAGTTAAGTAGAACTCGAATTCTTTTTCCTGGTAGACCGGGTTCAACGGAGCCGTCGTTGCGCCGGCTGCAATAGAGATAAATGCTGAAGCCATCTCAGGACCATTTGGCAAAACGATGGCTACAGGATCATTACGGCCAATTCCTAGAGCATTTAAAGTATCGACTGTATTTGCAACGTGATCACGCAATCCGGAAAATGTCAAAGCGGTTCGATTCGGAGCGCTAATTGCAATGGAATCACCTTTTCCATTTTCCAATAATTCCTGAATAGTTTTAATATTCGACATAATATGAAGACCTTAAGTTTTTAATTACCATTCAAAAAAGATTCACCCAATATAAACCAATGATTGACAACGTCAAGATTTTTTTATGCACATTTTTGTATTTTTCTCCAAAATCAATTTTATTGTTGGAGTTAT
>JADFJB010000104.1 GCA_022566355.1 candidate division KSB1 bacterium | reverse complement strand
AGGATCTTGTTTGAAACTCGTTGTAACTCTAGTATAATCAAGTTATTAAGGGCTGTACCAACAAGATTCTTCGCTGGCGCTCAGAATGACATTTTAATGATATTGCGCATTCTGCGACAGCCTGCGTGTGACGGGATCTCAAAAATGTCATCAATCCTGAAAAGACCATCCCGAGAGCTACAATATTAGGTACAGTGTTCACCGCAATCATTTATATCCTGGGAACAGTTGCGGTAATGGGAGTTATTCCCCCGGCTTCCCTGGCTGTTTCAACTGCACCCTATGCGGATGCTGCCCGGAACATGTGGGGCAATTGGGCCGGCTATGCAGTAGGTATCGGGGCAATCATCTCGTGCTTCGGTGCGTTGAATGGTTGGATCCTGTTACAAGGACAAATTCCTCTTGCTTCTGCACAGGATGGTCTCTTCCCTAAATCGTTCGGCCATATTTCGAAAAATGGCACACCTGTAATTGGAATTATTATCTCAAGTGTTTTGGTTACATTGCTAATGGGATTGAATTATACCAAAGGGTTGGTAGAATTATTTACTTTTACCATCAAATTGGCTACATTGACTTGTCTTATCCCCTATATTTTTTCAACAATGGCTGAATTATTGATCTTTATTAAGGAGCCCGAAAAATTTAATGGTCGGAAATTATTTGGCTCATCTGTACTGGCAGTGGTTGCTTTTCTTTATTCGATGTGGGCAGTTGTCGGTGTGGGAGAGGAAGCAGTCTATTTGGGCTTTATATTGTTGATGGCCGGTGTGCCGGTTTATGTTTGGGTTCAATGGCGCGGTAAACAGGAAATTCATTCTAAATTAAAGTGAGTTCGATTTAATTAATCTTAAAGGAAATATGCAAAATTATCAGCCTTCGACTCCGCTCAGGCCGCTGAATTTAAATCAAAATTGTAAGTGTGGATTTTCTAAATTAACTGTGAAATATTATTTAAATTTCTTTTTATTATTCAATCTGTTTGCGGTGTTTTTCAGTGTTGAACAATTCAAATTAGCTAGAGGTAATTCAGTTGAGAAAAATAAATGAAAATTAGTTACCAATCTGATGTTGGAAAAATACAGCGTATTGTGGTTAAACACGCCAGGGATGCGTTTGTCAGCCAAGAAATTATTGGCAACCAGTGGCGGGGACTCTATTATCAGTTACCGCCTGATTTTGTTCAAGCTACGGATGAATATGAAACTTTTGTAAACTTACTTAGTGGGTTTAATATTGAACTTCACTTTTTATCAAAAGATAAAAATACAGGTTTAGATTCTATCTATCCACGCGATGCATCCATTGTTTGTGATAAAGGGATCATTCTATGTAACATGGGAAAAGCAGCGAGGAAAACAGAACCAGCTTCCCAGGAAAAGGATTATCAAAAATTGGATTTAGCGATTTGTGGTACAATTTCCGGCAATGGCAGAATCGAAGGAGGAGATGTTACCTGGATTAACAGCAAAACCCTGGCCGTGGGCCGTGGATATCGTACCAATGATGAAGGTATTCGTCAACTGCGAGAATTTTTGGGAGATTGTATTGAGGAACTTATCGTCGTGCCTTTACCACATTGGCGCGGATCGACCGATGTATTTCACCTGATGTCTATGTTGAGCCCGATAGACTATGATAAGCTCCTGGTTTATTCGCCTTTGCTGCCTGTGCCTTTTCGCGAAGCTTTGTTAGATCGGGGTATGAAACTCATCGAAGTTCCCGACGCTGAGTTTGAAACTATGGGATGCAATGTACTTACAGTAGCGCCGGGAAAATGCATTATGGTAGCTGGAAATCCACAAACAAGGAAGCGATTAGAAGCGGTGGGAGTCGAGGTTTATGAATTCAAAGGACAGGAGATTTGTGTTAAGGGTGCTGGTGGACCTACTTGTCTGACGCGTCCACTAACCAGGGAAATCAGCGCATAGTCCAAGATAGGAATAAAGGATCGGAAATTTCTGAAAAATCAACAGATTGTCATTTCGACGAAGCCCTTCGGCTAAGCTCAGGATAAACTCCGCGAGGAGAAATCTTAGTCTCTAGCAAGTTATCTTTTTATATAGATTAAAAGATTTCTCGTCGTAAACTCCTCGAAATGACAGCATTATAGTTATTTCAAAAGTCTATCGATAATAGTGAACTATTTTACCAGATATAATTTGAACATTATGAATAAAATATTTGTATTAGATGAATTATTATTCCATATCTTATAAAACTTGTGATAAACAAAATTTATTCTACGTTCAAATTGGAGGAACAAAAACATGAAACGAAAAATAATCCTGCTTTTCCCACTACTGTTTATTTGGATTGGCTTTTCGATTGCCCAGGAAAACTGGCCCAATTGGCGAGGTCCGAACCGAAATGGTACCAGTAACGCTACAAATTTACCGACAACATGGAGTGAAACCGAAAATATCGTATGGAAAGTTCCGCTTCCTTCCTGGAGTGGTGGCACGCCTATTATTTGGGGTGATAAAATTTTCCTTACATCGCCATCTATGACCGAAGTTCAAGCGGAACCAGTTCAAGAGCAACCACAGCAAAATCAAAATCGTAGAAGACGCCGTCGACCAAGACGAAATCCTGGCGGCCAGGAGTTACTCTTACTTTGTTTTTCTAAATCAGATGGAAAACAATTGTGGCAGCGCCAACTTGATGTCGGCAACAAAACTTATAACAAACAGAATAACACATCGCCTTCGCCGGTGACTGATGGTAAACATCTATGGGTTGTTACCGGAACAGGTCAGATCACATCATTTGATTTGGATGGCAAACAGATCTGGCAAAAGAACCTGCAAAAAGAGTACGGCGATTTTGGTTTGAATTGGGGCTATGCCTCTTCCCCATTACTATATGATGGCAAGCTCATCATCGAAGTACTGCACGGTATGAAAACTGACGATCCCTCGTACATCGTCGCGTTCAATGCGAAAGACGGCAAAGAGCTCTGGCGTCAGGAACGGCCTACTGATGCAGTGACAGAATCTCCCGATGCGTACACTACCCCAACAGTGTTGGAATATGATGGTAAAACAGAAATTGTGATCACAGGTGGAGATTATGTCACCGGCCACGATCCAAATACAGGGAAAGAGCTTTGGCGAGCAGCTGGTTTGAATCCGGAAAAACGACGCAATTATCGTATCGTTGCCTCACCGGTTGTGGTAGGTGAAATGATCTATGCTCCCACTAGAAAAAAACCTCTATTGGCATTAAGGGCTGGAGGTAGAGGGGATGTAACCACAAGCAACCTGGTATGGAAATGGGACGGCGGCGCAGCGCCGGATGTACCCACGCCGGTTTGTGATGGTACATATTTTTATATGGTAGATGATGCAGGTAAGATCACGGCTCTCGATGCAAAAACCGGAGAGGTCGTTTGGGGACCTGAGCGAACCGCGCAAGGAACTGTTAGTTCGTCGCCAATTCTAGTCGATAGGAAAATATATTTTATTAACGAACGCGGGGCAACCTCGGTAGTAGCGACAGGGCCGGAGTTCAAACAATTGGCCACTAACCAACTCGATGACAGTTATACTTTATCTTCCATCGTTGTTTCCGGGAATCAACTGTTTATCCGGACTTCTTCGCATTTGTATTGTATAGGTAATGGTACGGATTAAGCAACGTAGCAGAATTAATTAACAATGAGTGGAGTCGAAGTATGGAACACTTCCTTTTTTCGACTTCGTTTAACATTGTGTTACTTCTTCCAAGTATCATATTTCAATACGAACAAATGTCATTCAGAAGGAATCTATTTTGACCTATGTGAGGTGCTGTTTTTTAATAGATTCTTCCAGACTGATTAACTCTACATCTTCATTAATTAGTGTCGCAACGAAATTTCCAAAACCACGTAAACACCTCATTTATAATTGAAATTTTGAATATACATTTTCTTTTTTTACTCCATCATTTTCACTATTAAAAAGGAGAACATGCCATGAATCGAAATGGGTTAATTGCACTATTACTTTTTGGTCTTACTGGTTTAGTAACAGCCCAGGATAAAAACATCCAGATCGAATACTCCCGCCATATTCTGGATAACGGACTCAACGTCATTCTGCATGAAGACCACTCGACACCTATGGTCAGTGTGAATATGTGGTACCACGTTGGTTCAGGGCGTGAAAGTCCTGGCCGTACCGGTTTTGCCCACTTGTTCGAGCACATCATGTTCGAGGGTTCGGGAAATGTACCTGAAGGCAAATTCGATGAATGGCTTGAAGCAGCCGGTGGCAACAATAACGGATCGACAAATTCTGATCGCACAAATTACTGGGAGGATGTTCCCAGCAATGCATTGGATCTGGCGCTTTTCCTGGAATCGGATCGTATGGGATTTTTATTGGATGCCATGTCTCCAGGTAAAGTAGATGGTCAGCGTGACGTGGTGAAAAATGAGCGCAGGCAATCCTATGAAAACCGCCCATATGGCATGGCATGGATCCTCATCGATGAGAACTTATACCCTCGCGAACATAAATATAACTGGCCGACCATTGGTTCAATGGAAGATCTTTCAGCAGCAAGCTATGAAGATGTAGTCAATTTTTTCAAAAGGTATTATGGCCCGAATAACGCCAGCCTTAGCATTGCCGGCGATATCGATCCGGTTAAAACTTTAGCAATGGTGGAGAAATGGTTTGGCGAAATTCCACGCGGACCTGCCGTTGGGCCGATGGGATCTGTTGTGGCATATCTGGCCGAGGAAAAGCGCGAGATTCTTGAAGATAAAGTGCAGCTTCCCAGGCTTTTTATGGTATGGTTAACTCCGGCGCATTTTGCCCCCGGCGATGCTGAATTCGATCTGCTTGCAAACATATTAACAGGCGGAAAGAATTCTCGATTATATAAACGTCTGGTTTATGATTTACAAATTGCCCAGAGTGTTTCTTCGTTCCAGGCTTCTAAAAAGCTTGTTTCAGCCTTTTACATCATTGCAACGGCTCGCAGCGGCCATACGCTTGGCGAGTTAGAGGCCGTCATTCAGGAAGAGATCAACAAATTGAAGGAAAATCCTCCCACTGATAGAGAATTGCAGCGTGCTGTTAATCAACAAGAGTCCGGTTTTTTACGTCGATTAGAACGAATTGGCGGCTTTGGCGGCAAAGCCGATCTGTTGAACAGCTATTATTTTGCCACCGGAAATCCCGATTATTTCAACGAAGATTTAACTCGTTATAAAGCGGCTGGTGTAACGGATATTCAAGCGATCGTTCAGAGTTACTTAAGAGATGACGGCCGCGTGGTTTTAAGTGTGGTTCCCCAGGGAAAGACTGAATTGGCAGCAACTAAAATGGAGACAAACTAAAATGAAATGTATCGTTCGTAATTCTTTTATTATCTTATTTTTGACCTTTAACCTGGTTGTTTTTTCGGTAAATGCGCAAAAACCGGATCGCAGTTCACCGCCAAAATTAGCGCCGCCTCCTTCCATGAGCCTGCCTGAAATCCAGAGCTTCAAGCTCAGTAATGGTTTACCGGTTCTTCTCATGGAAAAGCATGAAGTTCCTTTGGTTCAGGTTAATCTTTTAGTAAATGCCGGAGCAGTGCTAAATCCCAAGGGCAAACCGGGTTTAGCCAGTATCACCAGCGCGATGATGGACGAAGGTGCAGGCTCAAGAAATGCACTGGAATTGGCGGATGCCATCGATTTTCTTGGTGCAAACATCTCGTCTTCATCCGGTCTGCATACTTCAAAAATTTCGCTTCGTACACCTTTATCAAAATTGGATCCGGCATTAGAGCTTATGGCGGATATTGCTATGCATCCCACATTTCCTGAGGAGGAACTGGAAAGACAAAGGAAACAACGATTAACCACCTTGATTCAATGGCATGATGAAGCGCGTAATATTGCCTCCGTTCTGTATGACCGTACGCTTTTTGGTAAAAGCCATCCTTACGGAATACCTTCCATTGGTAGTGAGAAAAGTCTGAGAAAATTTAAAACACAGGATTTAAAAGAATTTCATACCAAATACTTTCATTCCGGAAATGCTACTCTGATCGTTGTAGGGGATGTAACCCCTAAATCTGTTGTACGAAAATTGGAAAACGTTTTTGGACAATGGACTTCCGGGAAAAAAGCGAAGGTATCCTTGCCTCCTGCCAAGCAGATTCAAAAACGAACGGTTTATATGGTTGATAAACCCGGAGCAGCCCAATCCGAAATTCGTATCGGACGGATTGGTGTTGCAAGAACTTCTGATGATTATTCAGCAATCGTCGTGATGAATACCATTTTAGGCGGTTCGTTTGCCTCCCGGTTGAACCAAAACCTGCGTGAAGACAAAGGTTACACCTACGGCGCCAGAACTTCTTTTGGTTTTCGCCCGGAGCCCGGTCCCTTTACCGCTTCATCCGCAGTTCAGACGGATGTAACCGACAAAGCCCTGGTGGAATTCATGAAAGAATTGAATGGCATCCTCCAACCCGTCACTGACGATGAAATGGAACGGGCGAGAAACTTTGTTGCATTGCGTTTCCCAGCGAGGTTTCAAACGGTTTCCGGAATTGCTAATCAATTGGAGACTTTGGTCATTTATAATCTGTCCGAAGACTATTTCAATCAATATACCCGGCAAATTCTCAGTGTCAGCAAAGCCGATGTCCAACGAGTGGCACAAAAATATATTGTGCCGGATAAAATGGCTTTCATAATTGTCGGAGATCGCGAAAAGATTGAGAAGGGTGTGCGTGACCTTAAATTGGGCTCTATTAAAATGATGACTATTGAGGATGTTTTGGGTAAGCCACCAGTTTTGGCTGGCAAGTAATATGAGTTGATGCTGACATCATATGTTCACTGACAGTAGCAGAACCTAAATTGAGCAGGTTCGAACTTATCCTTTAACTTCATGCCTCACCATGTTCTATTACTGGACCAACCGGTTCACAGCAAATCTAAAGGAACTAACCTGCGCATAATATTTTAGTGATCAGTTCGGCATAAGCGATTGGTTAATTTATTATTTCAAGCGTAACGATCGGGAAACCTGTGAATTCGTTTCGGTATGAGTGGGTGGGCATTTTGTATATTCTAACCATGAGTCTACTCTAAAAACCGATGCCATCGCTTTTTTAAAAAAATTGAT
The DNA here is from genome assembly GCA_022566355.1 of candidate division KSB1 bacterium. NCBI lineage: Bacteria > Pseudomonadati > Candidatus Zhuqueibacterota bacterium. Next base: position 9,437 of record JADFJB010000104.1, on the reverse strand, counting down.
ACATAAAAACAAATATTATGAGAGCGATGGAATCGGTATCCCACCTTTTTAGAATGAACTCAACCATTTTACCCATAAATTCGTTTGGTTGCCTCTCTTTTTTTTGCTATGTTGTAATGCCAATTGTACTGACATATAATATTAGGAGCACTTAATGCAATTTATTAATATCAGAGAATTAAGCCGTTCCCCATCAAAATATATTAAAATGGCAAATGAGGATGATGATGTTGTCATTACTAAAAATGGTCATCCTTATGCTTTGCTATCAAAAATTGATGATGAAGAACTGCAAGATTTCATTTTAGCAAAACATTTTCATTTAGAACAAGAATTTGAAACGGCGAAAAAAGAACATCAATCTGGCAAAACAGTAAATGCCAAAGACTTGCTGAAAAATATTAACGAGGAAAGAAATTGAGGCCACAGATCGACACGGATAAACAGTTTATTTATTGATACCATCAGTGATAATCCGTGTGAATCCGTGGCTTATAGTAGAGTTTTCTAATTTATTTCACCTCAAAGATCGAACTGGTTGTATACCTGTTGCCGAATCGATCAACCGTTTCTACTATGATGACATGCATTCCAGCAGGTAATCTTTTGGGCATAGGCGCAGACCAAATATGCTCGGAAATTCCTGGCCTGACAAACGATTTAAACGACTGCTTGTGATTTTGGATCAGCTCAACAAAAAATGGATCTTCCATAGATAGTCGTTTCATGTCAGTGGCAGCGGTGCCATTTAATTGATAGGTCACCTTAGAGCGAGCGCTGCCATCATATACATTTACCAATACGTTCAAAGAATCAAGATCCGATTGTGCTATAGTGCCAACGGGACTTATAATACGCATTTGGGTATCTCGGTCTTTTCCCGCCGCATAGAATTTTTCGGTCCACTGGTTTCCTTTGAAACTGAAAATATGATAACCGTTTGGCGTTCCGTCTGTTTGCACAGCGACCGGAATGCCACGCTCATCTTTCGGGCCGCTCCACCAGGAGCCGCATACAGCCGCGCACGCAATTAAATCCAGCGGTTTTTCACCCAGCCAACCAGCCTTTTCGTCCAGGAAGTCATGGCGAACCTGGTGCAGGTGACCGGCAAGCGCCAGTAAGTATTTGCGGTTTTTAAATATGTCGAAGAGTTTATCCCGATCGACAACGTTCACCCCCGGACTAGCGGATTGTGAATTGTAAAAAGGGATGTGCATCATAAACACAATGAGCTTGTTTTTATCGACAAAACCAAGATCGTTGGCCAGCCATTCAAGCTGCTTTTCCCCGATTTTTCCCTGGTATTTTGGACTGCTACTTTGTAGATCCCAACCCTGGTATTCCACATCGTCAAAGGCAACAAAATGGACTTCACCATAATCGAAAGAATAATAAGCAGGGCCAAATAAGCTTTTAAACGTTTCCAGGGAATACTGGTCATCCACGGCGTCATAATTCATGTCATGATTGCCGGCAACATTGTAGAATGGGATACCAAGTTTAGCGATGATTTGATTTTGCCTGGCCCATAAGTCGAGCTCGTCATACATGATGTCGCCAAGCGTCACGCCAAATACCGCATCGATACCCACCAGTTCGGCGACGACATCATCCCGCACAAAATCGACTTCCTCTTGTGTTTTAGGCTGTGTATCGGCGAACACCAGCATATCGAATTCGGTTGGGTCATCGACCTTAAATAAAGGAAAGTTTATGGATTCCGGCAATTCGCCGGTAGGGGCAATACCGCTGAATTTTTGTTTTGGCGATCCCCTTGTATGATGAATGTAATAAAACTGTGGTAGATTATTTTTATCGAGTGGAACCGCATAGCCGGCCGGTTTGGTAATAAAAAGGATGGTTTCCTCTGCGAGCGAAATTTCATATTTGCCATCAACATCTGTTTGAGTAACTTCCCTTTCATTTGAAACCAGCACACCCGGTAAGCCTTTTTCGCCGGCATCCAATTTTAGATTTTTATTTATGTCTACGAAGACAGTTCCTCTGGCTGTCTTCTTATCAAGAAGGCCAAGGTTTTTTGCAGTTGTTTGAGCACATAAACAGAAAAAACTAATGACTATGGCAACGCAAAGAGAAGTCTCTGTCCCGGATGTTCTTCTTTTAAATTTTTGAATCATTCTGTTCTCCTTGATTTATACCTCAGATCGACAAGAATTTTTTGAACTTTAAGAACCCAAAGCAGGCACATAAGTTTACAAAGATTCTAACTTTTTCTTTTTCTCAGAATCTTTTGTGCCTTTTCTATATAGCTTTATGGCAATCTTTTTTGGTTCATCATAAAGATGCATACTTTTCGATTTGAAAATGTAAGCGGAAATGATAACTTTTCCAAACAATAAGATTTCATTATGGAAAGGATGGTCTTAAAGCTAGTGCCTATTTTTAAGAATAAGTACGGTACATAATACATTCACGTAGGGTGCGTTTGCCAGCGAGCTACAAAGTATCATACTGCCAGTGTTCCAGATCGCCGACCAGCTCAGAAGGGTGCGAAAACCCCATGCCAAGTTTGCCATTCTCATAGGTAACATCGAACTCAGGAATATTGAAATCACGAACAAACTGTTTTGCTTGCTAAAGAAAAAATCAACGTATGCTTTGGTAGCCAGCTTTCCTTTCTCTTTTCGAGAACACAATCTGCCACAACTGGCTTTTGTTGCTTCGAAAGCTACCGGCACAACTGAGAAGATAAAATGTCCACATACGATAGAACCTATCATCATAACTATCTTTGATACTATTCCAGTTTTTCTTAAAATTCCGATGCCATGCCATCAGCGTTTTGTCATAAAAAGCTCCAAAGCTGTGCCAATCGTTAAGCACAAACAATCCTTCTGCGGCTGTGGTAATATCTTTTGCAGAGGGTATCACTGCGTTTTGAAATATGTATTTATTAGACCATGGATCTGTTGTCGTGACCGAAATGTTATTCCCAATAGTTTGCAATAAAAACAGGCCCTCTTCCTTCAAGCAATGATTAACAGTTTGCATCAAGGTTTTGTAATTTTTATATCCCACATGCTCAATCATGCCGCACACGAGTACCTTGTCGTGCGTACCTTTATAATCTCGATAGTCAGACTTGATAATCGTAACGGGTAGTCCGTCGCAGATTTTTTTTGCATATTCCAATTGCTTGTCAGAAATTGTTAGGCCTGTAACATGGCATTGGTATCTTTCCGCCGCAAATTTTGCAAAACCGCCCCAGCCACAACCTATGTCTAAAACTTTGTCTTTCGGAGATAACATGAGTTTTCTACAAATCAATTCTAACTTTTTTTCCTGCGCAATATCGAGGTCATCAGTATCATTGAAATAAGCACACGTATATTGGTTATAGGGATCTAAAAAACTTATAAATAAGTCAGTACTAAATTCATAATGCTTCTCAACTGATTTTCTGGATTTTAACTTGGTCTGCATATTAAGAATTTTGGTTTTTAAAATATTGATTTTCCACGACAGCGGTATCACTTTACTGTCTAACCTGGCCATAATCAATTTGTGGAAAAACTGGTCCGGGGCTTCACAGTCCCACCAACCATCCATATAAGATTCTCCTAATGCGATAGACCCTCCTGACAAGACCCTTTGATAAAATTCCGGGTTGTGGACCTGAATATCCCAGGGTCTATCCCCATTAAGTTGGATGTCTGTGTGAGCAAGAAGTTCTTCTGCCTTCCGAACATTTGGAGTTTGATGAGTATTTTGTCTATCAAGTTGAATTGTTTTCATAGTGATACCCTATCAAATTTATTTAGGTGTAATAACATCTCTATCTTTTAGAGCGAGTGACGGGATCGAACCCACTACCTATAGCTCCGGAGGTTATCGTTCCGATCCACTAGAACTACTGGCGCGTTAATAAAAATTTTATTGTACTCAAAAAATATTATTGATTCAACCAGTAATAACAAATTAAGATTTAGGTTGTATCGATTTCAATGATCATACATTGGGGTATGGTCAATGCTTTGAGGTAGAATCCCAGGGACGAAGCCGACGCACGTAGCAATTCTGCAATTCCGGAAGACCTGAGCGCCATCAGTTTTGTAAGCCGCCAGCCAATCGTGAGGTCTATTCGTGTAATTAATGGCCACAATCCACTACACAAGCGGAATTTCTACAAAATTATGAAATACATGAATGTTACTGAATTCAACGATTGGAGTGCGGTTTCGTTAAGATTCCCATTTCATTTGTAATTTGCGGTTATTAACTGCGCAATCGCGGAGATAAAGATTGATCAGGCTTTGATAAGGAATACCGGTTTCTTCCGCCATCGACTTGAAATAAGCGATAGTATCCGGGTCAAGATGCAAAGTTACTGGTTGCATCAAATACTTTATGGAGGGATTTTTACGCCCTTTCATTTTGGAAAAATCGTAATGGTCTCTCATTTTCTCACTCGTAAATACTCATGTTCTTCATCTACGGCACAACCCACTCCACCGGCGGCATGTCAACCTCATCAGGCAATCCGGACATGTCACCGGTTGCTGCAAATTTCATGATGCCTTGCTTAAAGGATTCGGACACCCGCATGGCCGCCTGGAGCGCTCCGTGCGGTCCACGGATTACCGGGATGAATTTACTATTTTTGAAATAAGGAACCAATTCCAGCGCATTCTCATAAGGAGTCGAGGTATCCCAGGTGCCATGCACAATAACCGTAGGGATATTGGTCTCAAAATTTTTGCGAAATCCATCTCCCAGGTCACTTCCCCAGACCGAACAACCGGCTGTATATCCCCAGTTCATCCTACCCAGAATTTTCATTGCTGGATCCGAGTCGTATTCTGCAAGGCGAATTGCCGTGATGCCGGAACCGCAGTCGAGCATATAATAGCTTGCGGTTGGGAAACTTCTTCCGCCATAGAGATACCTGCGAACCACATGTTCGGCAGCCATGCTGAAATCGCCGTTATACAGGGTGATAACATCCGCAGGCCAACTGCGTAAACTGCCGGAGTAACCTCTTGCTAATCGTTTAATGGACTCTGCATCAAATAATATTTCTAGTTTTGTACTGGATGGCTTCACTTTAAAAGATTTCTTTTCGGCCCGGGCAATCACGGTTTCAATTGCCACAATCAGTCCACCCTTTGGAATTTTTCCTTTTAAGGCTGGCGCTTTTTCGGCTTCCGCAGCGACACGTTCATAAACCTTCCATAAATGACCGGGATGATCGTAGGTATGATCCGGACCTTCCATGCCGCGGAGAATCGCGCGTTCAACAGTCTCCGGATAATAACGCATGATGGCCATTCCCCAATGCGAGCCGAAGCTGCCGCCCCAGATCACAATTTTATCGTAACCCAACGCTTTTCGCACATCGTTCACATCCGCTGCCGCTTCGATTACCGTGAAACCGCTTAAATCCAAACCCAGCTCTTCCCAGGCTGCCTTTTCGTTAGCCAGTACTTGCTGGATATCGGCAATCGCTTTGCTATCGTCATAGGGCTGATCCGGCAGCTGAGGCTTGGTCGTAGCTTCGATAATCGTGGTTGGCTTTGACGGTCCGATTCCGCGCTGGCTCACTACAACCACATCTGAAACATCCAGGAAAGGTTGCCAGCGCCTCTCAAAAGTTCCCATCCTATCCAGGGGTCGCTCCAGTCCGCTAAAACCGGGTCCACCGTGCAAATAGAAAATGGGTGGAGTTTCCGGATCGGCTTTCTCTGATCTGCTAAAACGGTAAACCTCGACAGCAATCACATCACTGTTCTGCTTGGCTCGATTTAAAGGCACAAACATCATCCCACGTTCGGCGTTGAAAAAACCACCTTCCTTCAATTTGATACGCTCAGGGTATAGAAAAATCGTGCCGGGTTCGGGACTCCTGGCAACGGCATTGTGAAAAGTAGTTTTAGAGGTTCCGGCATTGGAGGATTGTTGAGCATTAGTAGATGAAATGGTTAGCAGAAAAAAGATGGCTAATATGAAAGGAATGTATTTACGAATCATTGTACTCTCCTTGTTATTTGTTTATCCATAGAGATTTAGTTATTGTAGAAAATGAAATTTTCATGGGAGTTATAACTGCGTAGTCGTTCATTGATTTTATTGAAATATTCCGGAAGAGTGTAGTTATAAAAAGAGTGCATTTGCAAATTTCTTTTTAAGCCAAATATTCTCAGATTCATTTACGATCATTAACTTCGATAATTCATGAGTTATGGTTTTAAGCTTAAAGTGAAAGTGATAAGGTTTATGCTATTACAGCGTAAAACTTTGTATTTTGAACAAACTTTTTAATAGCTGTTTTTTCTTTTTTGACAGGATTAACAAGATATACTGGATTTTTATCCTGATAATCCTGTTTATCCTGTCTAAAAATGAACATCTAGATTTGTTAAAGTATATTTTTTGTTTGCAACCTTGAGCTTCGCTATGAATAGATCAGGTTAATAAATGTTCAGCGTAGTCACTAACGATTGATGGGCTCTTATTGCTGCCAGTGCCCTATGGCGTTGAATTTGTTCTGGTTAAACATTATCTAATTCAGCCCTTTGTAAATTGAACCCAATGGATTTTCATCTTGTATTAAATGACCAAATATGAAAAAATTTCTTTTAAGTTTTTGAGGTAAAAATTATGAAAGCAAAACTGTTTCAATTCTTTCTCCTATTTAGTATATCCATCAATCTTGCTTTTACGGAAAATAAAGTAAATATGCCTTACCGGGAATTAGGATTAACAGAACGCCAGGCAGCCGCACATTTATTAGATCGATTTACTTTTGGGCCTAGAATTGGCGATGTGGACCGAGTTGTTGAAATGGGACTGGAAAATTGGTTTATATCCCAGTTAAATGGCAATCTTGATGATGCAATTTTAGAGCGTCGCTTACAACCCCTGAAGACACTGGAGATGTCTGCGGGTGAAATCGCCTCAACCTATCTTGGATTTGGTATGATTTTGAATATGGCCCGCCGGGAAGGCATCATAGATTCGATGGACTTGACTGGCGATCGCGGGGAACTCAGGAAAATAGTGATGTCCATTTATGAGAAAAAAGGTTATCGTTCACAGCGTGAATTGATCGGTCAGATGTTGACGCAAAAGGTGTATCGAGCGGTGTATAGCCAAAATCAGCTTACTGAATTGCTGACGGATTTTTGGTTCAACCATTTTAATGTGTCCATCACGGATAATCAATGTCGTGGTTATGTATTGTCTTATGAACGTGATGCTATTCGGCCCAATGTTTTTGGTGAGTTTAAGAACTTGCTGGAAGCCACGGCAAAACATCCCGCCATGCTGCTTTACCTGGACAATGCGCAATCTACTGCAGCCGAAGGAATAAAAACCACGATGGCTTACAACATGGACCAGTTTAGAGAGCAGAGGGGACGAAGGAGCAATAACCGTTTTAACCGGCAACCGAATCGACAGCAAAACGAAATGCAGCAAAGCAATAACAATCAACGGCGAAGAAGAAGGGGATTAAACGAGAACTATGCCCGTGAATTAATGGAGTTGCATACACTTGGCGTCGATGGCGGCTATACCCAGGAAGATGTTGTGGAAGTTGCCAGGGCGTTTACCGGCTGGACAGTTTTCCCTCCTGGTCAGCGTCGGGAACAAATGAACAGAAGATTGGAGCGGGGTAAAAGAGTTGGGTTTATACAGCAGGGAGAATTTCTTTTCCGGGCAGATGCCCACGATGCTACAGAAAAAACAATCCTCGGCGAGAAATTTTCCGCTGGTGGAGGAATGGATGAAGGTGAGCGAATTTTAGGCTTGTTATCCAAACATCCGGCAACGGCTCGACACATATCCAGGAAAATAGCCACGTACTTTGTATCCGATAATCCACCTGAAGCTTTAGTAGATCGTTTAAGCGAAACCTATCTTGAAACCGATGGCAATACCCGGGAACTTTTGATTACCCTGGTTGAATCTCCTGAATTCTGGGATAAGAGTGTGCGAAGGTCAAAAATTAAATCGCCTTTTCAACTTGCAATCAGCGCTATTCGAGCTCTGGATGCGGAAATTTGGCGACCGCGACAACTGATCGAGCAGATCTCAAAAATGGGTCAACCTCTTTATGCTTACCAGGCGCCCACTGGTTATCCGGATAAAGCAGAAGCCTGGGTGAATACCGGCTCGTTACTCAATCGAATGAATTTTGGTCTTGCATTGGCTATGGGTGAAATACGCGGAATAAACTTCGATTTGGCCGGCCTCAATCAAAACAGAGAGCCGGAATCCGTCGAAGCCGCCCTGGAAAGATATGCCAACCTCTTATTGCCGGAAAGGGATCTTACAGAGACTTTGCGCTTGTTGAAACCGATGGTTGCAAATCCACAGCTAGCTGAGAAAGTCAGTCAAAGTGCGAATCAATCCCGGGTTCATTCGAAAAAAAGTGAAGAACAATTTGAAATGGAAGAAAGAAAAACGAATATAGCAGAGAAAAATAAATCGACAAAGAAGGAATCCAAAAAGCAATTGGCCCAGGTAGTGGGTATCATTTTAGGATCGCCTGAATTTCAGAGAAGATGACAGATGAATGACCAAATCTCAAAAATCAAAATACAGTAAATTCCAATAACCAATTTTCAAATCTATACTTTGGCAACTCTGAGTTTGGTTCATTTGAAATTGATAATTGATAATTGATAATTGTCATTTGTGATTTTGAAAAGGAGAATGATATTATGTGGTCGAGAAGAGCATTTCTAAAAGCCGGGGGTTTGGCATTATTTTCAACCGGCTGGGGTGGCATGCCGGAATTCCTGGTTCGTACAGCTAATGCTGCCACTGGCCCACGAAAGAAAGTACTGGTAAATATTTTCCAGAGGGGCGCCATGGATGGCTTAATGGCTGTCACTCCCCTGACGGATGCCGGATTAAAAAAATTACGGCCCAGACTCGCTATGTCTGTAAATCAAGGCAGTAATTCTCTTATCGAAATCGAAGGAGGATTTGGCATTCATCCTGCATTTTCTTCCTTTATTCCACTTTTTAAAGAAGGACGATTGGGCATCATTCACGGCGTCGGTTCTCCTAACAAAACCCGTTCTCATTTTGATGCACAAGATTACATGGAATCCGGCACGCCATTTCGCAAAGGCACTGCCAGTGGTTGGCTAAATCGTGCGGTCGGTTTGTTGGGCCATGAAGCAACGCCATTCCGAGCTGTGGCCATGACTTCGGCTATGCCACGTTCCCTTTATGGCGATGCACCTGCCCTTGTAGTCTCTAAATTGGAGGATTTTGGCGTTCAATTAAGGCGATCTAAAAATATTGCCAAAACCGCAGGAAAAACGTTTGAGGAATTGTATGAGCAGTCCAGCCAGGAGCTATTAGGGGAACTGGGCAGGATAGTTTTGATGCAGTGAAAATCTTATCGGAAGTTAAATTAAAAATTACCGGCGGGCTAACGGGGCAAAATACCTCAACTCACCATT
>JADFJB010000103.1 GCA_022566355.1 candidate division KSB1 bacterium | reverse complement strand
AATTTCGATTTTTATTTTATGTACTCTTCATATTTTTTCAACACAGTTTTCCCAAAAGCCGATAGTTCATACCCAGTCTCAAAAGGTATCGTAAGTCCCAACTTCTTGAGCTTCCGTATGTCGGCTTTTAGGGGTTGAGTTTCTCGTTGCAGAATTTTTGCCAATTGGGATGCCGCAGTACGAGGATTTTTTTGGATGAGTGTGAGGGCCTTTTTTGTCCATGCTCCGTGCTTACTCAGTCGATCCATCTTCTGTAGCTTTGCTATGACTTCTTCAATTGATTGAGTAGTACTTTCGATATTTTCTGCAGGGATTGAATATTTTTTATCCTTAATATAAAAAAGCCCGATACGGTAAACTTTTGACTTATCCGTCACTTTGGCGGTTGAATTCTTGTTGAGGAAAGCAACCAATTCAGAGACGCCGGCAAATCCGGCGTTAATAGCCTCCTTCTCAATGATTGAAGAAACGGCAATGAGGTCCAATGAGTCCACTTCGAGAAGATCGTTCAGTCCGAATCTATACTGCCGGCCTACTTTAACGCGAGACGTTTTCCAATTCCGAAACGTCACAGTAATTGAGCCGTTGCGGATGCCTTCATGAAATTGGTTTTTGATTAACATTTAAGATTTGTTACCATCTTAGAGATTATTGCACATCAATAAAAAAAGGCCGCTCAAAATAGAGCAGCCTTGAATGGCGGAAGAATTTACAACAATCTATGCAATGGTAACTTCTTTGTTTAGATAAACATCCTGGATCAGGTTCAGCAACTTAACGCCATCTGCCATGGGTCTTTGAAATGCCTTGCGGCCTGAAATTAACCCAGTACCACCGGCGCGTTTGTTGATTACAGAAGTTCGGACAGCCTGGCCGAAATCATCATCACCAGATGCACCGCCAGAATTGATCAACCCGATGCGACCCATATAACAATTGACAACCTGGTAGCGCGTAAGATCGATAGGATGATCTGAGGACAATTCTGAATAGACTTTATTATGAGTCTTGCCAAATTTGATCGCATTGTAGCCACCATTGTTTTCAGGTAGCTTTTGCTTGATAATATCCGCTTCGATGGTTACGCCTAAGTGGTTGGCCTGACCGGTTAAATCGGCTGCAAGATGATAGTCGGTGCCATCTACTTTAAAAGCTGAATTTCGGAGATAGCACCATAAAATTGTAGCCAATCCCAGGCTATGGGCATATTCAAAAGCCTGTGAAACTTCTACAATCTGGCGTGCGCTTTCATCCGATCCGAAGTAAATGGTTGCACCCACTACAACAGCGCCCATTTCAAATGCCTGGTCGACACTGCCAAATAAAATCTGGTCGAACTTATTCGGGTAGGAGAGAAATTCATTGTGGTTTATTTTTACGATAAACGGAATTTTATGTGCATATTTCCTTGCCACCGACCCCAGGGAACCCAATGTTGAAGCGACCGCATTACAACCACCTTCGATGGCTAATTTGACAATATTCTCAGGATCGAAATAAGCTGGGTTTGGTGCAAAGGAAGCGCCGGCGCTGTGTTCGATACCCTGGTCGACCGGCAATATAGAAAGATAGCCGGTACCCGCTAATCGTCCGTGGTTAAAGATGGATTGAAAATTACGCAATACTTTTGTCGGACGATCCGTATGCGTAAAAACCCGATCGATAAAATCAGGTCCGGGAAGGTGTAGCTGATCTTTATTTACGATACATTTATGGTTGAGTAAATAATCCGTTTCATCCTTGAGATATTCAACTATCTGATTTGACATTGTTTCCTCCATGAAATCTGGTTTATGCGATTGTTAAATAAGCTTATAAACTGATCGGTTATTCTATGTGGAATAATAAGCTAAGAAAGGTAAAATATAGAGGATTTTTCCGCTTTAGTAAAATAAAAAAGGTAGGAATGGGATTGTAACTAAAATTTAAGATTTAAGGTGGGATGCTGTTTGTAAATAATATCCTGAACCAATAACAACAGCAGAGATCGTGGCAAATAATTATTTGTTTGGGTCTGACTAATTGCGTGAGGTGATGTAAAATGAGCGCTTCGTAACCATTCCGGGCATAATTGTCGTCATCTACATGATTTCAATTTTCGTGCTAGCCACGCGAATCATTGGCGAACCTAGCAAGGAAACGATACCGCACCTCACAAATCGTCCTTCTCTCAAACCTAAGCCTCAAACTTAACCTTAACCTCACCCTCAAACAAGGTTGCCCATCCAATCCCACTAAGGATACTTAACATGGGTACAATGGCTACACGGAATCTGGAAGTCGTTTCCGCGCCTATTGATAAAAGGGTGAAATATCCAACAATGATCACAAGAAGCCAAAACACTGCATGATTTTTTTGTTTATCCCGTATAAATGGTATTAAAAGAATGAAGCCGGAATACAGCAAAAGCAGATGCAAAATAGTCCAACCCTTAATTCCAACAATCCAAAAGTTTTGTCCTTTGAAAGTTTGATTTAATAATTTGCCAAGATCCTTTTTGCCTGGATTATTAAAAGATTCGGCAAAGTTCAAAGGCTGGTTTTCAGCCTTTGGGATTAGAGCATTAATCCCGGCATTTGATATACCAAAATACATTTTGAAAAAACCTTCAACACCTTGCCGTAAAGTTAAGAGAGGGTATTTTAAAAGGATACGAATTCCTTCAGCCTGGAATCGTTGTGCCAATTCACCTTCATTTAGACTTTCTTCTTTACGGACTTTCTCTTTCTTTTGACGGAATTCAGCTTGTACCGTATAAAATGGCCGATTGGTAATCCGGGCATAATTCCAGGCTGCACGATATTCGTATAAACTCGCTGAAGAAATTGTTGAGAAGAATATTTGTCCCGTATGGATATAATTTCGATAAGTCCAGGCTGATGGCAAAAGAAGAGAGCAAACCAGGAAGCTGAGAACATGAATATAAACTCGTTGTGAATTCTTTCGGCGAATAAAAAAATACCAGGCCGCTACGGGAATGAATAAAAATAACGCAATAGGACGGCAGAGACAAAGGAGTGAAAAACCCAATCCAACCCATGAGGAATATACAATACTAGCGTCTTTTCTTGATAGACGCACTATCGCGATCACTGTGCACATCAACATAAATGTGAAAACAGTTTCGGTTATAAGCTGATTGTTTGAGATACAGGTTGGAATGTCCGATGCAAAAAAAAGCATGGCGATGATGGCACATCTTTTACCAAACAGTTGGTAAGCGAAGTAAAACATCAAACCTAATGTAATCATCGAAATACTGATTTGGACCAGCGCAATGGCCGGGGAAGACAAACTGAATATTTGATTTAGAAAACCCAGAAAGAAGGGGTAAACCGGCGTTCTTAAGAAACCGGGGAATTGGCCTTTTGTAATTAACTCAATCCCGGTTTGCCAATAAGAGTTTGTGTCCTGATGGATAAAAGTGTACGGTTTGCCTAAATAGCCAACCCAAATCCCAAGTCTGAATAACAAGGCTATAAAAAGAATAAGCACTACGAAAACACAAATAGGAGTCGTTTTTTTCGTTAAAATTGTCCATGCTTTGTTTTCAGATTTTGGTTTCATTTGGTTTTCAGCAAAAATTATTTTTAAACGTACTAAGACCTGGAAGGTTTTTTCCATAGAAAGCTAAAAATGCTAATTCGCAGCGTTTAAAAACTGCCAGGTCCATTCGCATAATTCTGAAAAAAACCTATCCGGGTTTTAGATTTAAGCGCTTCACCTAAATTAAAAAGTTGCTTCTCGTAGCTTTGTTATTGAAGTAACAGAAGAAATAAGTGATTATAACAAGTTTGATCCATTACTTTACTGTATAGTAAAAATTCAAATTAATAAACTAGATAGATAGCTAAATACTACCCTGAATCTCTATTGATGATACGATATTTCAAAATTTTTCTGTTTGCATTATTTGCAATCTCAATTTCGTTCCAAGCCTGCAGCAAACCTACCTTTCGTTTACTCACCTACAACATCCGCCACGGGGAAGGGATGGATCGGCAATTGAATTTGGAAAGAACAGCGGGTGTAATCAATAGACTTAATCCCGATATTGTATTTTTACAAGAAGTGGATAATGGCACCAACCGAACCAACAAAGTGGATCAGGCTAAAGAATTAGGCCAATTAACCGGTATGTATTCAGCCTTTGGTAAATTCATGGATTACGACAGCGGCGAATATGGCATGGCAATCTTGTCTCGATTGCCGATTAAAGAATCAACTAACTACGAATTGCCACCGGGAGCGGAACCTCGATCCGCTTTAGCCGCCAGAATCGAAGTGGATGGAAAAGAAATTGTTTTTGTCGGAATTCATTTTTATCGAACGGCAGAAGAACGCTATGCCCAGGCGCAAAAAGTGGTTGACCTCTTTCGAGATGAACCTTTACCGGTTGTTTTAGGTGGTGATTTTAATTCGACTCCCGATTCTGAGGTAATCAACTTGCTCAAGCAACATTGGATGATTCCGGCAAAAGGTACAGATCATCTGACATTTCCATCAGACTCTGCCCGTACGGAAATTGACTATATTATGGTTCGGCCAAAAGACCGATTTGAAATTATATCTATCCAGGTAGTCACTGAGCCTTTGGCTTCAGATCATCGACCGGTATTGCTTGAAGTAAAATTAAAATGATTAAGTCTGTTAGTTTTTTTTGGGTTTTAGAAATCTACCCCTCCTAATCTCCCCTTAAAAAAAATAGCTATTGGGCTCAATGGTATTTATGACTTTATCAGCGGTGTCATTTCGTAGGAATCTTGTCAGACAAAACAAGTTAACGCATGGAATCTTTTGACATAAAAAAAATTCATTTTATGAGATTTAACTTGAGTTTATAATATAGAGACTGCAAAACAAGTAGCGCGTATCTCTCTAATTTCAGATTTTTCAAAGAAGGATTTTAATTAATGAAATCACCGGTTTTATTGAAAAAAGTAAACCCTGTGTTTGAAAAATACGTAAAACATCGGGGTTCGAATTGAGGATGTTTTAGTAACCGAACAAAGAAAATATCCGGGTTTTCCCTTACAGTCGCAATGACCTTGGCTATATAATTTATTAATAATTGACATTGCTCACTTCGTTTTCAGCATCTCTCACAGAGGATGATTTTCGTGCTGAAATGAAAATGCAATATCACCCCTATATTTGTGCCATATGGCAAGTCAAGGGTTTTTTTGAACCCAATTGGCTATAAACATGACTTCCCTCCGGGATTGAGACACAGCTCATCTGCAGGTATGACAAGACACTGGTGAATTTCTGGCATTTGTCCTTCTTGTAGGTTTCCCATCGCTTGGAGCAACAGTAGGATACAACCCGGTGAAAAACGCTCAAATTCAATTCTCAGCATTACTGACAGTAAATTTTTTCTAGACTATCCCAAACCATCATACCAAATTATTGAAAATAAACACATATCTCAAAGAATTGATATTATTCAAATTAACCTGGTTCAGATAAGATTATAAGCCCACTAAAAAACCAATTCTAATGAAAATCTTTTCCAATCACCAAAATATTTTATCCTGTTTTCAATTTCTACCAGGAAAGCCCAAACATCAGAATGTTCTTCGCAATAGCGCCGAATATTTTCTGAGTCCATCACCATAAAAGCAGTCGAAAGCGCATCTGCCGTTGCACCCGTTGCAGCGATGGCCCACGCACCCAATCGTTTCTCAACAGGAGCGCCTGTAAATGGATCGAGAATATGAGAATCGTTAATTGAAGCAGATGCACTGATTACCATATTTTGCAATTCGAACCTGGCCAGCTCATCTTTTTCATTGCGTGGATCCAGGATGCGCATAGGCCATCCTTTTTGATCCGGTGGCGCTCCCAATGGCAGAGAAGTACTCTGACCTGCATGGATGAGCGCTGTCTCAATTCCCCAATCTTCCAAAATGGTTTTGGCCTGGTCGAGTGCATAGCCTTTCCCGATGCCGCCCAGATCGATTGTAACGCCATCGGCCAGTTTTGTGGCGCTATGAGATTCAGTATCAATAGCAATCGCATCCATTCCGACTTGGGCCATCTCCTCACTCTCAGGGGGAACTATACCCCCTATGGGATTTTCTTCCTGTTCATCCCAGGGTCTGCGCCCCGCGATTAATGCTCCTGCGGTAGGATCGAAAGCGCCATTGGTTTGAGTATAGACTTCTTTTGCAAGCGTGATGCAATCAAATGCCGACACGCCCAGTCGTAACGGCAGGCCGGCCTGCAATCGATTAAATCTGAAAATATCACTCGAAGGAATGAAATAACTCAGCTCTTGTTCGATGCGGTCGATTTCCTCGAATATTGCATTGCTGACAAGTTCGGCGTCGACGGAATTTTCGAAGAGCAGTATCTCGAATACCGTCGCCATGGCTTTGTGGGAGAATTTGGTTGGATTTAACAAAGGAAGAATCGATTCTAAAAACCTCTCAGGTTTCTAAAACCTGAGAGGTTTAGGATTAACCTATCTAAGCAACAAAATCTTGGCTATTGAATGTAATCTTCTTCCCAGTAACAGCTGACTCATTAGTCTTTAACACAGAAACACAGGTCTCGAAACCGACTTCTGCAGGACAGTTGAGCGGAACACCGTCACGAATGGCAGCAAAGAAATTTTCCAGGTGTGGTTGATGTGCAGGTTTATCTAAATCTTGTTCGATCTTTAAACCCTCTTTGTCCATTTTGCCTTTTGCTTTTCGTGATTTCAAAGGATCGAAGAGCATGGCTTGCTCGCCGCCAATTTCAAGCTTTTCCGCCTCGTCTTCCCATTCCAGGGTAGCGGCGCTTCGTTCTTTGAACATGGCATGTTTGGACAGGATCTCGGAGATCACCATAGAGCCTTTCTTGCCCATAAAAACTTCATAAAAGCCATTGTAACTTGTGGTCAGGTTTACCTGGTAATAACCCCTCACCGTGCCTTGTTTGGTTTTCCATTCGTACAAAGCGAGTGTATGATCAAGACATTCCGGTGTAAAACCGACATTGTTTGCTTTGGCTTCGGTAAGGGCATAACCGAGGCCACCGATCGCATATACGCTGGCGGGCGGCGCTTCAAGAAACCAATTGAAGATATCGACCTGGTGCGAGCCTAAATCGGCCATGGGGCCGCCGGCAAATTTATTAAACCAGCGCCAGTAATAAAAATCCGACATCGAAGTAAATCCCCACTTTTTTAATAAAGCCGGAGCAATAGGATATTTGCTCGCCAGGCGCGGCGGAAACGGTCTTATCTGCTTTTGCTGATTCCACTGGCCATTGATAGAATTGATATCGCCGAAAACCCGGTCCTTGTGCATCAACCGATGAGCATGGATATAATACGGATTGCTGCGCCGTTGATGGCCAATCTGCAATAATTTACCTGTCTGTTTTGCAGTTTGCACCATACTGCGGGCTTTTTCGATATCGTTGGACATCTCCTTCTCACAGTAGACATGCAAGTCTGCCCGCAGGCAGGCGTTGGTCATTTCATGATGAACAAAATCCGGTGTGGCAATCACAACAGCTTCAAGTTCTTTCTCTTTCGCCAGCATTTCTTTGTAGTCTTCATAAACCGTTACGATGTGATTGTAGCTTTTGCACCTCCTCTCACCGATCAATTGTGAATATTTCCAGATATCGCAAATCGCTTTCATTTTTACATTTGGAATTTTAATGAGAAGATCGAGTAAAATTTTGCCTTGCCGACCGACCCCGATAATCGCGGTATTGATCGGGTGTGGTTGTTTGGCGGCGGCTTTGGATAGTACAGAAGAAAGAAGTAATCCAGCGCCGGCTGCCGCTGAGTAGCGGATAAAACCACGGCGGTTGATGTTTTTGGCTTGTGTTGAGTTGTCGGGGTTTTGTTTACTCATAGTGTGCTCCAAAGATTTTGCGATGTGTTACATTTACCAAACTAGAAAAATGTCATTTTTGATCCGCCAGTTGGTCGTTATTTTTCCAAAACTGAGCTTCAATTTTCGGCCCAAGCAAGCAGAACACTAAACGGCTTGACTGGTATATTCGAACACGGGCACTTGTACTGTCCTGGCAGGTTTAAGTGTTTTTCGGGAAATATGAATTAAATCATCTGTAACTTCCGGAGAATAAGTCTTCTCTCCACATTGTACACATACTTCAGCAGGTACGTTCTCGATTAAAAAGTAATCATTGTCATAATCATAAACAAAGGTTACTTTTCGAGATTCGACTTTTCCTCTACAAAAAGTACATTTCATTAAAAATTACCTCCTAATTCGGCAATCGATCCATTTTTCCGGATCTGGTTCATACAAAGTAATTACAATAACCTTCGGAGGAAAAGAAGCCTGAATATGTAAA
The DNA here is from genome assembly GCA_022566355.1 of candidate division KSB1 bacterium. Lineage (NCBI taxonomy): Bacteria > Pseudomonadati > Candidatus Zhuqueibacterota bacterium. Next base: position 8,743 of record JADFJB010000103.1, on the reverse strand, counting down.
TCCCTTCCTGCTTCTGTTTGGCCATAAATGAGACAACTTGGCGAATATTTGTCCTCAGGATAGTCCTCAATAATTTCACCTGTCAAAACAGCTTCCTCAACTTCGTGTCGCGCGATTGATCTTTGAATCATTCTCTTAACTGCATGATCTGAAAAGCGATATTCATGTTTTTGTATTATTTGCTGTATTTCACTGATTTTTCTCGGCATTAGTAATTCTATTCTAAGATTGACTTTTTCTAATGTAAAGCTTTTTCCTTAAACCATCAAGGTAAACATGGTGCTATATAATAAGGAGGATTGGCCTTTGGTTTAACCATAAACGATTACGATTATTCATAATCGCAAACTGAAAATTCTTACCCTTTGGTGAGACGGTATATGGCCTTAAGCGGGTATTAGTTCAGATGCCCTTATAAGTGCAATTCTCTTTTAGGACGGATAGTAAGTTGATCCTTTGCACTATTTTGTACCTTCAAAATCTTCCTGAGCTGTTTCATAGGAAAATTTCTCAACTCCAGATACTATACAATATTGATCTCCCTTTTGTAACGGAAACTTCTGAGTCATTGTCATACCAGGATTGTAAAGTATAAGTTCTTTTGAAACATCATCATAGCCAAGAACAGTACGAGCATGAACTCCGAAGGAAAGTTTTGTTACAATGGCGATGGGACAATTATCATCAATTTCTTTTTTGATATTTATAAGCCAATCATCGAATGTGTCAGGATAAAATACTTCTATATCAAAATCTGCAGCATTTGCAAGCCACGTGATCTCTTATGGCGCCAAACGACGGTAAGTGGTCGGAAGTATTCATAACCATTAAACCCATGATATACTCTTGAACCAGAGAAACGTTAACAAAAGGAAAGCGAGCATAAGGAATGTGTTTTGCAAGGTAGCGTAACATAGATTCTACACAAGCGGAAATACAAAAATTGATGCCCATTTGAATCATTTTTATATCATATTTTTTCAGATCAATTTTATTCATTGCTCACCTCCTTAATAAATTTTATGTCATGACAATATTGGCTTGGTTTGAAGGTTTATGGATTTGTCGTGGTTGTTTTACTCATTATGGGTTATTAAGTTTTGGCCAATTATAGTCCTTGGTTTAACCTTTAACTTAATATTCAGCATTTTTTAACATTCGGAAATAGATCCTTCCCATTAGACAATTAGGAATTTTTAAGCTTAAAACTGCAATTCATGAATTATCCAAGTTAATTATCTGAAGTGACTAACTCCAACTCCTGCAATCTAATATTTCGATATTCAATCTTCGTGCTATGGTTTTGTAACCCAATGTAACCCTTTCGCCTCTTTATCCCAGGATTGGTTCGTGCCTTTTCCAAATGATCGATCAAATTTGTGTTGATGATTTCAATGTCATTCAGGACGACGGTCACTTTTGGGCCATTACAAATAATGATCATTTTTTGCCATTCGTTGGCTTTTTTACTGGCTCGGGAAGAAGGCGCCTGAACCGCATAAACGCTGCCAGTATATTGCCAGGGCCTTAGCTTCGCATATTTTTCGGCATAGTCATCCAACACCTGGACTTCCATGCCAGTATAAGCAGGATCGCCTTCGTGAGGCGCTCGCAGGAATACACCGCTGTTGCCGCCATCTGGAACACGAAATTCCAATTCCAATTTGAAGTTGGCAAATTCTTGAGTGGTAGAAAGCCAACCTCCGCCCTTGCCATCGGTAAACAGGACACCATCTTCTACTTGCCAACTTCCCTCCGGACTGCCAATCGGCTGCCATCCGCTTAGATCTTTGCCATTGAAAAGGTCGCCTTCGAATAACGGTTCTTGCCGAGGAATTTCGCGGATATAGATATTCCTGAAATATACCGGACTGTCATGCGTCTGCAGTTCAATTTGTCCTGTGGCATAAATCGGTTTATCCCGTTCCCAGTAATTTTCCAAGACGACATTGTCAACAACCAGAAGATCATTGAGGTGAATGGTGACCCGGTCACCGATCATTTTTATACGAAATGTATTCCACTCTCCAATCGGCATATCCGCTATTACGGATGGCTTACTGGGGCCTTTTTGGTTGTTGTATAATCCACCGGAACCTACTTGCCATTGTTCCGGATCCCAGATCTGCACTTGCGGCGATCCACGCAAATACAAGCCGCTGTCACCATTCTTTTCGATTTTCCAGTCGACCAGCATTTCGAAATCGCCATAATCTTTCCTGGTGCACAGGTGATTAAAGCCCTCGCCATCGAAAAGCAGAATTCCATCTTCCACGCGCCAGTGGACATTCATGATGCTGTCTGCTTTTACTTGTGTCCGGGCCAATTCTTCTCTACTCATTTTTGCCCGTTTGACTGGATTTTCAACCAGGCCTTTCCAACCACTTAAATCGATGCCATTAAACAAGGAAGTAAATCCTTTCGGAGGTCGATTCAGATTGTCCTGCTCAATGATTTTCTTTAATTGAAAATGAATGTCCGGTTCTACCATTTCTTCGATAAACGCCATGGCAATTTCAGAACCGCCTAATTCACCGTTTTCCGGATGATATTCCGAAGAAACATTAATAGCTGCCAATGACGCTTCCAGACTTAAATCGTTATTGGCAAGGTAAGACGTTAATGTTCGCAGAGATTCTGTTTGTTTGATTTCTGCTAAACCAGCCAAAGCCAGTTTCTTTTCATCCGGACGTTTTGCAGTTGCAAGAATTTTGTTATAAATATCGATTTTCTTTTCTGCAGACAAATCAGAGACGCCGGCAATTCGGGCACATGCTCGCAACGCCAGAACATGATAAGTCAAGCTATCTTCTGAACTCGCAATTTTAAATAATGGATCGATGGCACTTTCATCCGGCCAATCAGCCAGGGCTCGGATGGCTGCATCCTTGATGCCAGGATCCATATTTTGTGTTTCTCCAGCAACTACGCTGACTGCCGATTCTCCACCAATCCTTCCGATCACCGGCAACAGGTGTTTCTTCTGATCAGCAGAAGCGCCTTCGAGTTTAGTTAGAAGATATGATTGCTGCTCTTGAGAATCGGGGCTTTTTTTAACCAGCGCTGCAATGGTTTTTTGCAACGTTGATTGCAGCACATTGTTTTCTGAAGTGAGTAATACATCTATCAACCTCGGCAAGTCTTGCGCACTAGCTAAGCTTTCCAGTGCTTTGATCGCAGCAATTTGAACTTCAGGTTCACTTTGGCTGATTTGTCGAAAAACCAATTCGGAGTAATTTCTGGCATTTCGCGCCGCCAGGAACTCAAGAATGGCAATTTTTACTTTTGGTGTAGATCCTGGCAGTGTTTCAACTGCCAGTCGAACGATTTCGGTTCCAGGAAGATACAGTAACTGATCCTGGATCGTTTGGATGATTTCAGAATCTTGAGAGCGCTTAAAAGTATTCAAAAGACCAGGGATCGCACTTGACCCGCCTAACTTTACCGCAGATTGAATGGCTGCTATTTGAATGATTTGATTGTCACTTCTCATGGCTTTTTGGATAGACGGCAAAGCAGAAATGTCACCGCGTTCTCCCAACATTTGCAAAATTCTTGCGCTAATATCAGGCCTCACTTGATCGATTATTTCCACCCATTGTGCAGTTTGATTTGGGCCCTTAATTTTGTTGGCAAGATCGATTGCCCCTATTTGTAATGCTTTCTGATTACTATCTACTGCTGACAATAAATCTGGTTGAGCAGCTTCACCCAGAACATCGACTAATGTGCCCAAAGCGGCAGTTTGAATATTCGTTTCAGTATTTTCTCTTTGCATCAATTGTCGACAAATTTCGACGCTCATATCTTTATGACCATTTTCTGCCAATCTTTGCGCAAACAAGAGGAATAAGGAATTGATTTTCGCTTTTTCAAAACCAGATGATTCGCTCAAATTTTTATCAAGAATATCTTTAGAAGCAGAATCGCCGATATTTGCGAGGGCATACAAACTCGCCATTTTTAGATCTCGATTATTGCTGTTTGCATATTCGCGAATTTGGCTTACAGCGCTTTGACTGCGAAATTCACCCAATGCTTTTATGATGGTTATGCGATTTGAAGCGTTGATTTTTGATAATGTTTTGATGAAACCCTTTTCAGCCTTGGGTGTGCCTATACTTAGAAGCGCCCGGGTTGCCGGTTCACAAAGTCTATTATCGGTCAAATATTTTGCTAATAATTCGACTGATTCATCGCCACCGGCAAACTGCAATTGCCGAATGAGGAAGGCGCTGATATTGAAATTTGAGCTTGACTTTAATGCAACCCCAATTCCTTTAGTGAAGAGTTTTCTTTCGTTTTCTGCATTTGGACGAGTTACATAAGTGGCCAATCCATTCAAAGCTAATTGAGCCTGGGTATCGTCTTCTGTATCTAGTTTTAGGCAAATCTGCTGAATTCCAGCGGAGCCAAATCTGATAATAGAACCAAAGAGATACTCTCTTTCAAAATCATCGCGGGCAGGTAAACGAGATATCAGTTTTTCAATTGTGAATCCTTTTGTAGCGGAAGTTGAAGTTAATTCACTCCTGTTCGCCGTACAGCTGTATAAAATTAAACTAAAAAATATAATTGTGAATCCGCGTAAAATTATTCTCATATCTTTATCTTGTTCATCCTGTCAATCCAGTCAAAAAATCTTTATAGCACCCAAGGCGCTCGCATAGGTTGATTGATGAGCCGGTTCGCTAGATCATCGTTTATAAACTCTTGTTTCACCGGGTCAAAATAGAGCTTTCGCCCCAGGCGAACGGCAATTTTACCTAAATTAATCAAGGTAGCAGAGCGATGGGCATTTTCTTCATTTAGAGTAAATTTTTGTCGATTTTGTACCGCCTGGTAAAAGTCTGTTAATTGCGGTTCAGGATCCGGAAAGGCCGCTAATTTTTCTTTCAATTTAGGAATGTCCGACTTAAAGTCTTTGTATAGTTTTCCATTAGGGCCTTCGATAAACGGGGTATTTTCTTCTTTGGCTTCCCCATCCAGTATAATCTCACAACCATCGGCGTATTTCATCCAGATTAGACGCCACGATCCCACCGCATCCGGATGTGCCTGGGGTGCATCCGCTTCGATTTCGACAGGACTGGTATCATCCTTCCCTAAAATGTATTGAACCGGATCCAAATAATGCTGACCCATATCTCCCAGTCCGCCGCCGTCATAATCCCAATATCCCCGAAAAGTTTGGTGCACCCTATGAGGATTATAGGGCTTATAGGGCGCCGGTCCTAACCAGTTGTCGTAATCCAATTCCTGCGGCGTCCATTCGGGTTGCATATGAGTTTTCCCACTCCAGAAAAATTTCCAGGCGAAGCCGGTATTTGCACTCACTGTTATTTTTAACGGCCAACCCAACATACCACTATCAACCAATTTTTTGATGGGTTTTACCGGAGTGCCGAAACCATAATAATTACTGCGGAACCGGAACCAGGTATTGATACGAAAAATCCTGCCATTTTTTTGCACCGCTTCGATGACTTTCCTGCCCTCTCCGATTGTCCGGGTCATCGGTTTTTCACACCAAATATCTTTGCCTGCCTGTGCAGCGGCAATGGACATCAATGCATGCCAGTGCGGCGGTGTTGCAATAGTGATGACATCAATATCCGGGCGTTCCAAAACTTCACGAAAATCTTTATAGCCGGTTACATCTTTACCTGCACGTACCAAAGCAGATTTTAAGTGATTTTCATCGACATCGCACACGGCTAACAGCTTGAAGTAAGGATAGTTTATATGGGCTGATCCCATCCCTCCTACTCCAATAATCGCTTTTGTCAATTGATCGCTGGGTGCTATAAAACCGGGGCCCCCGAGAACATGGCGCGGAACAATAGTAAATGCGGCTGCGGTCGCAAGCGATGTTTTAATAAATTTTCGACGACTAAACAATGGATTTTCTAACATGAATGTGCACCTTATGCAACTTGTGTTTCAGCACTGGTTTCAGTCGCAGACTGATTGTTCTCTTTAAAAAGCAAGTAAAACAGAACCGTCACAAATGCAGCAAAAATACAGGGCATCCACCAAATTGATGTCCAATCTTTGGCTCCATCTGTGGTAAACAGGTCGACAATTTTTCCGGAGAGTACTGAACCGATTCCAAGTCCAACCCCATAGGTAAGCAACGCGATAAATCCTTGTGCGCTGGCACGGATTTCCTTATCAGCCTTCTTATCAACGTAAATCTGGCCTGTTACAAAGAAAAAATCATAACAGATACCATGCAGAACAATACCCAAATAAAGCATCCAAACAAGACCGCCGAGATCACCCCAGGCAAAAAACGCATAGCGAACCACCCAGGCAGCCATACCAATCAGGAGCATTTTTTTGATTCCGAGACGAATGAAAAACCAGGGCATCAAAATCATAAAAATCACTTCCGACATCTGACCCATGGTCTGTTTGCCCGCAACGCCTTCCATGCCTAAATCGTTGAGGAACATATTTGTGAAATTGTAATAAAAAGCCAGCGGTATGGAGATCAACAACGAACACATGGCAAAGATTAAAAAGGAGCGGTCTTTGAGTAATCGAAGAGCTTTCACTCCAAGGATATCTCCTATACTTACATCCTTACCGACATTTTTAGGAGGCGTGTTTGGCAAAGTGAAAGAATATAAGCCCATTAGAATTGAAGCGATTGCGGCCATTTTCAGAGGAACCGAACTTGCTTCTACTTCTTTATTGAAATTGAATTGAATAAATGTGATGACCAAACCGGCGACGATCCAACCAATAGTGCCCCAAACCCGAACTTTCGGAAATTGTGCATCCGGTTTTTCCATTTGATTAAAAGAGACAGCATTAACCAGTGCAAGAGTTGGCATATAGCACAAATTATAGAGAAAGAGTCCCATAATCAGTGGCCACATATCTGTAATACCAGACGCAAAATAGATAACCAGACCACCCAAAAGATGCAAGATGCCCAAAACTTTTTCGGAAGAAAAGTATCTATCGGCGATCATGCCAATAAAAAAAGGCGAAAGTATTGCGCCGATATTGTTCATCAAATAAGTGTAGCCAATCTGGCTGCCGGAGAAACCAATTGTCGTAAGGTATGTCCCCAGTGTAACAAACCATGCACCCCAGATAAAGAATTGCAGAAACATCATAACGCTAAGTTGTGCGTAAATTTTGCCTTTCAATGGCATCTCCTTCGCTATAATGTATAAGATTGCTTCGTCATCCCGACAGATCGGGACTCCTCGCAATGACAGGTAGTTGATGATTATTTTTGATTTTTACTTTTGTTCCTCGTTTTTTCATCCGTCCCTTCGGGACTTTACATTTTTTTTGTTTCGTTCACCCAGGAATAAATTCCTGGGCTATTATTCTTTATGCCTTTGCTCCTTCGTCACTTTTTTGCTTTGTGCCTCTGTTACTTTGTGCCTTTGTTCCTCTGTCTACTTTGTTTCATTCTCACATTAATTTAACAACCTGTCCGGTTCGAATTGATTCATCTGCTGCCAGAACAATTCGCAAACTATTTATTGCATCATTTAAGTGATCCGTTAAATCTACATTTCCCCGAATTGCCTTGAGAAAAAAAGATTGTTCCCGGTTACACAACTCCTGGTGGTCCGGTTCGTCGCTGACATCGATAAGAATATCCTTTTGTTCAAATTCACCCTTGTAATTTAATACAGCAGAATGTTTTTTCAAAGCAGAAACTTTGGTATGGGAATCTATCTCAGAAGAATTTTCACGATCATCCTGAGGTTCAACGATGCTGACACATCCTTTTGGTCCAATCACATCTTTGACGAAATAGGCTGTTTCGCTCATCATCGGACCCCAACCGGCTTCATACCAACCTACGGATTTATCTTCAAAAATCACTTGCAATTGGCCGTAGTTGTACATTTCCGTATCGATTTCGTCGGTTAAACGAGCGCCGATTGCCTGAACTTGTATTGGCTTACTGCGGGTCATTTGGCACATGACATCCACATAGTGCACCCCGCAATCGACAATAGGTGACATAGATTGCATTAGTTTTTTGTGCGTAATCCATTCATCACTTTTACTTTGTTGATTTAGATTCATTCGCATCACCAGCGGTTTGCCTAAAGTTTGAGCGAGTTCAATAAACTGAATCCAGGCCGGATGATGGCGTAAAATATAACCAACCACTACTTTTTTGCCTTTTTGCTCGGCAAGGGTTGTCACTTCCCTCGCCTGCTCAACTGTCTCGGCAATTGGCTTTTCGATGAAAACATGTAAACCGGCATTGAGACATTTGATCGCAAATTCATGATGACTGTCAGGATAAGTGCAGATTGCGATTGCATTTGCCCGGGAAGATTCGATGGCGTTATCCACGTTATCGAATTGAGCGATATCACCTAATTCTTTGGCAAGAGGATTTCGTCTATCCGGACTTCTGGCAATGAGCCCGACAATCTGGAATCCATCCAGGTTTTTATAAGCTCTCGCGTGTGATGAGCCCATGTTGCCGCAGCCTAAAACCAGGATTTTGATGAGGTGAGAGTTCATAAGTTTAGTACGCTCATGGTTCGACTCCACTCACCATGGATAAATTCAGCGGCCTGAGTGGAGTTGAAGGCTGATAAGTTTGCATATTTTTCTTAAGATTAAAACTATCAAACTTCAGGTTTAAGTGCCTAAAAAGTTTAAGGTAGTTATAATTTTGTAAACCACAATCAATAATTTGCTTTTTGGACAATAGAGGAAAATAGGTGAGCAGATGGTTGCATTCAATCAT
>JADFJB010000102.1 GCA_022566355.1 candidate division KSB1 bacterium | reverse complement strand
GATACAGTCATAAAAAGTTCGTATTTTTCGTTGGCTAAAGGACCAAATGAAAATGAGATGACTTTATTATTTTTATCTAAAACTAAATATGATTCTAATCCTCGGACATTTGAATGAACTGCATCACAAAATGATGAATATGCGGTATTATAATCGTCCAATAATCCTGCTTTATCCGCATACCATTGAATACCATGTGTTTTAATATCAATTTCTTCTATTTCATTGCTTATCTCATTATATTTTCCAGATAAACTTGAAAGATCAAGTGAACTTTTTATCCCGTCACTTAACATGTTAAGTTTATTTATATTTTTTTTCTGATTAATATGATCTTGCCGAATGAAATCAATTGCTATATCAATTGATTTTGAAATCGCTCCAATCCTGAATAATATTTCAAGTATACTTCTAGCAAGAATTTTCGTTTCAACGATCATGCCTTTTGTTATTAATATTATTGCTCCTTGATAAATTCCTAAAACTCTAACATAAAGTGTTGCTAATAGTAATTCTTGGAGATCTTCATTATGCACATTCAATTTGTATAGAGTGTCCTGCGCAAATTGATTTATCCTATTACAAAGGTTATAAAATTCATCATTTGAAAAGTTTTGATCTTTGGTCCATGATTCAATTTCATGACTCAAAAATCCATTTTTATTAAAATCAGAAATTTTCATTTTTTGCAAATAATCATATAAACATCGGATTGGGCGTTGTTATACTGTTTTTTCATAACATAAAACCAGTCGATTTATGGTGCATAATTATACAGGGGGTTTTGTTCATTAATGTAAATATTTCTCCCAAAAGCAAAAAAACTGGTTTTCGGCGGCAATCGTTAAATACCCAATAATTTGTGCAACTTCTAAATTCCAGGTCAAATAATCACTTACTTCTGTTTTCTCTCCGGCGGCTTTTGATTTAGAACAGAACAAAATTTAATAGTTACCATTTCGATATCTACCGATTCGTTGATTTCATATACTTTTAATTCTCTGTTTGCTGACTTTCTTTTTTTACCTTTTGTAGAATAAACCAATCGAAGTAATGACGATTAAATAGATTATTCCGATGATGTACTACCCAATTATTAGAAAGAATAGGCCGGGTAAATAAAACAAGCCTAACTTTAGAAGTGGCTTTGCAAGTTTTACAAGCGCGTTAAATAAGCGTACAATATATTCTTTGAGCCTATCTACAAAATCAGTAAGCCACTTTACAATCGCTTCAATAAAACCTATGATGGCTTTATAAAATCGATCAAATCTGCGACTCAATTTTTCTATCGCTGCAACCATTTTTTCTAAGAACTCTTGTATACTATCGAGCACATCCAATCCTTATATTTAGTAATCACCTGTTGTGTAATTCATATGCTGAGTTATAATATGTAGTCTATTGTAGATAGCTCATAACTAATAAAAAGACCCGCGAAAACACTTGTTATAACATTCATAATGATGAAAATTTATTGGGTTTTGCAAATAACCCTATAAACATCGGAATGGGCGTTTTATACTGTGTTTTCATAATATAAAACCAGTCGATTTATGCTGCATAATTTATATCCTGGAGGTTTTGTTCACTAATGCAAAAATAATACCTTTGAGAGATGTAGCACAAACTCTTAATAAAAGAATTGCAATAAAGAGCTTAATAATCCCATTAGACCAATGATTATCCCACCTATAGCTACGATCTTCACTTTTGTTGCTTTGCTTGACGAATTAATCATCTGAAGAGATTTAATGCCATAATAAATTCCAAGCGCAGACCCGATGCCAAAAATCCGAAGTAAACTATAGATAACAGATTTCTTCGCTATTGATGTTGCTTCTTTCTGTTTATCAAGGAATTCCTCATAATCATCTGAATCCTCTGACGGAATGAGAGCTAATCCACATTCCGGACATTTAGATGTATCTTTTGTTTGACTCCCACAAGCAGGACAAAGTTCAGGTATTTGGTAATCACCTAATTCTTTTAGTATATCTTCCCCGAACAAGACTTTTTGAGCCTTTTCGTAATCTTTTTCTGCTACTTGCATTAGAATAGGTCCAGTAACCAAGTTATATCCCGATCCTATTTTACCGACCCCGAATAAGTTTTGCAGCAAAGCATTTTTTGAATAATATATGATACCAGCATTTTCAAGCAAGGGAATTGCAGTAATATGTTCATATTCATTTTCAGGCTGAAAAACGGTCACAAATCTGATATCTTCATCAGAATTATCATGTTCCTCTTCGAATACTTCTGTCTCATTGTCCAGCTCAGTTATCGTATCAAGTTTATCAATTTCTTGTACTACTTTCGTTTTATCCTCGTTAAAATAATCGCCATTACACTTTTTAATAAATTTTTTTGGGTAGTCGCGAACATTAAAATAAAATTTTCTGCAGACGCCAGTCTCTTCTTGAAAATGTTCACACTTTGGACAGAACTTCTTAAAAGATTTGGCCAAATCCCTATTGCCCATTATTAAACCCTTCTCTCACGAATCCTAAAAACTTTCTGCGGGCTAACTAATAATAACCCCATGAAAATAAATGTTATTTCATTCATAATTATGAAAACTTAATGGTTTTGCAAATAACCATATAAACTTCAGAATAACGTTTTATACATCGATCATTTATATTTTACATTTTTGACTTTACACAAAACAGATTCCATATCGTTGAAAACAATTTTCTTAGGCTTGTACGGCATAAGCGGAAGCTGCATTTCGGAGAGAGGTCCTTTAACCCATATTTTTAGTTTATAGTAACGGCCTTCTGAAAATTCTATGTGCAGAGGCACGATCATTTGAAAGTCAACCGGCACGTCCAACTGTTCGACCCGACACATGACTTTGTATTTGCCTTCCGGGGTTTTTTCACTTTTGTAGGCGAATTTATAGGTAGGTATATCAGTGCCATAGACCCATTGCTTGAAAAACCACTCCATATCCATACCGGCATGTTTTTCCACTATTTTTTGAAAATCCTGAGTAGAAGCTTGCTTATGCAGATAAGTTGTGTAAAAATCTTTCATGAGATTCATAAACCTATCTTCATTCATCGTTTTCAGATCGATAAGCATGTTACGCAGCATGTGAAGTACCCAGGCTCCTTTCCTGTAGACGATGAGGCTATAATCCCCGCGCGTAGAACTGCTGCTGGTTCGGTAACCGAGCCAAATCGGTCCGGCTTCCTGACCGCTGCCAAACAAATTTTTACGATTTCTCATGATCTCATCTCGCCACTCCTTCAAAATTTCGAAGAATTTTTCGTTATCTTCCAGGATGAGTTGCATATACCATATTCCGGAATATTGTGAGAAGCCTTCGCTGAGCCATTGGTCGTGGTAAGTTCTAAAATCCACACCGATTCCCCACCATTGATGCGCCACCTCGTGAGCTCGAAAGATCTGTGCGTAGCCTCTGGCGTCACTCTGAAATCGATTAAACACAGAAAGTTGAAACGTAGCCCAGGATAAGTGTATAAGGCCAGGAAAAGCCTCTCCATGAAAACCCGGGATTTCTGTAGCATAAAACGCATCCACCGGGCTCTTCCCAAACATCTGTTGAAAGAATCCCATACTATTTCCGATATCCGATCCAACCTCTATTTCGGTTTCTCTATTGATTCTAAGACGGTCCATTGACCTCGGATAAGATTTTGTGCTATAGACGGTTGTAGGTGGGATTTTCTCATCTTTGAGGCTGTATTTATTGAACTTACCAATATTAAAGGAAGCGTTACGAATCGGCTTTTTAGCAATCCATCTAGTCGTTGTGACTTTATCCTTGGTTTCAGTAAATACCTTCTTGCCCACACTAACAAAATCAAAATCGGCTGGCGTATGAAAAGTGAGATCGAAAGTCGCTTTCTTTCGGACGTTGATGCGGGGATACCAACCGATTGATGATTTAATAAAAACCCAGTCTTCCCTCACAGTAAATAACTCACCGTGGTAATAGATTTTTATCGAATAAGATTGATTCTTTTCCAATGGAGGACTGCATTCTAGCCAAACATACGGATTTTCTTTTCCTTTAAAGAATTCGACTTTTTGGCCGTCGGCCCCTGAAACTGAATCCACTTCCAAGTCATGGTACAGGTTGAAATAAATCCAGCGTTGCTCGTCTCCAATAGCGCTGAATTTGATTTCGGCTGAAGCGGAAAAATTAAAGTTTTTGGGGATGTCGACGTCTATTTTGTAGTCCAATACCTTTATGGTCTCTTTGGATTCATAACTCAAATCTACACCTAATTGATAATCTCGATTTTTGTGGAACTGGGAAACAATTTCTCGTGATTCACCGAAGCGATCGCGTTTGGGTCTGCGCATAAAACGAATCTCTTCGGGTTCATAGGGATCGATTACGAAAAACATGGGGTTGGATTTCTTCTTGCTGAAATGAGCGTAAAAAAGACCATTGCTTTCAAAATCGAGGAATGTTTTCATGATCTCAGGGTCGAATTCTTTCCTTTTGGGTTTCCCCATATATTTCAAAGCGTACTTTACCTGTTTGATCACATCCTTATCAACCTGATTACTGGTAAATGTCAATTTTTTGTAGAACTCCAACAGGGTTCTGTCTGCAAAAATGATAAATAGGAAGTTGAATTCCTGATTAAGCGATTCGGTTTCATAAAACCGGTAGAGCTGCTTACGCTCTGCTTCAATCGGTGGTGTGAATTGAAATTGGCCGTTTCCTACAAAAACTGCGGCGCAAACACGGTTCATAACCGGTTTGCACAAATAAAGCTTGCCACTAGCCAGGGTAAATTTGCCGACATCACGTTGAAACGTAAAATTTTGTACAAAAGCGGATTGGTTGAAATCTGGTTCCAAATGCATTAACTGATCGTACAACTTTTCATACTGAGTGAGATTTTCATTGGACGATTGATAGGGTTTGGCTACTTCGTAAAACACAAAAATACAGAGTAACCCGACCAACATCTGCGTTGATTTTAAGGAAAGCTTCATTTTAATACTCCTAATAATTTACTAACTCATCATAATCGGAAGTTCGACGATACCTCCATGACGGAAAGATGGTTGATAAAGTTAGAACAGAACGAATAGGATAGCTGTACTGTTTTGTACGAATGGAAAAACGAATTACATCCGGTAATTTAGGTTTTTGAGATTTTGAATAGTCCCGGCGCAAAGTTAACCTCACAATAAATCCCGCAATGAAAAAAATGTACTGCGAGGGTATGGAAAAGTCAAGGGGAAAGAAATGAGTCGATCAAAATAAAATTTATGAAAAAATTATTGATTGAAGAATTCGAGATGTTTCTTGAGATTGAAATATGGCTTTATTCTAAAAAGGTGGGGATACCGATTCCATCGCTCTCATAGTATTTATTTTTATGTATCAAATTTTTCTAGGAAAACGATGGAATCGGTTTTAGAGTAGACTCAAATATATTTCAGCCCAATTATTTGTGCACTTCTAAATTCCAGCTCAAATAATTACTTACTACTACTTTCTCTCCGGCACGCGATTCCCGGCAATCCAAACAGATTCTATGCTGCGAGTATTTTTAATATCTTCTAGAGGATTATCCGTAAGCACAATAAAATCCGCCCATTTTCCCGGTTCAAGCGTCCCAACGTCTTCCAATCCAAGACTGCCGGCGGCATCGCCGGTAGCTGAAACGATGATTTGTTTTGGGGAAAGTCCGGCTTTAGCCATCAGCTCCAATTCCAGATGCTCGAAATAACCCTGGAATCGCGCCGGCGGTCCAGAATCCGTACCAAAAGCAATCTTTACTCCGGCATCCGCCAGTTTCTTTAAATTGACAGAAGCCACTTCCAGCGCTTTCTTGTATTGCTGCGCAGCCTCACTATTTCTTATCCGATTTTGACGTTCCGAAGCTTTAAGCTGTTCGAGAACCTGAGCATCCGCTTCTTTTAAGAAGAAAGGATCGTCGAAGAAATCCGGCACGTTTTCATAAACGAATGTAGACACTTCACGGGTCAATGTCGGACAGTAGCCAATGCCCTTTGACTTTAGCATCCGGATAAACTCATCATCCACTTCCCGGTCACGAACACTGTGGGCGATAAAATCCACACCGCTATTTAGAAGTGATTTTGCATCGTCCAAATAAAATAAGTGAGATGCGACCCGCAAACCTTTCTGGTGAGCATATTCGATCACAGCCTGGTAAATCTCAGGCGGCATTTTCTTGGTGGAGCCGAGATTATCGTCTACACGAATTTTGATAAAATCTACCTTCATAGCTGCATTCTGATCGATTACGGCTTTTACTTCCGCCACTGTTTCACCGGTAACTACAGCGCCGGCAACCAGTAAGCGCGCCCGGTCCAAATCGGGATTATTTTGCCCGGCCCGCAAAGCTGCGCCCGCATCACCATCTCCGCCAAGGCTATTGACAGTGGTAACGCCATAACGAGCGTACAGGCGGAGTTGCCGCAAGATATTTTCCTCGGAATAATGGCCACCCTCGAGTCCTAGGGTGCCGCCAACATGGCCGTGGGTATTGATTAACCCGGGAATAATGAACTTCCCACTGACATCGATGCGTTCTGCATCAGCCGGTATCCGGACGGTCTCGGCAGACCCAACAGCTTCGATGCGACCAGCGCTAACCACCAATACCCCATTTGCGATGGTTTCACGGCCGCTGCCATCAATAATGCTCGCTCCTACAAATGCCCTTATGTCAAAAGTAGACGAGGGCTTTTCTGAACTACAGGCGACTAAAAGCAACTGGGTTGTGATACATGCAAACAAAAGACGCTTCAACATATCATTCCTCTCTGATTAGATGAAAGTGGGTTTCTTAATATGATCCTATACTCTTGCATTTTACTAGTTGCTGAATTGGAAGTCAAGAGATTTCTTGAAAGAGTTGGAAACCATCATCATGAGAGCACAAAAAACATGGGCGTCATTGCAATGTCCGGCATACTGACTGCAAGGGAAGGAGTTTCCCCTTCTATTTTTTAGGTGTAACAAGATTCCCGATAGTCCCGCCCAGGCGGGACGGGAACCGGTTTTTCACCGCTACATGTCATAAGCAGGTGTCCATTTTTGCTTAACTAATGCAACTAGACCCCCGATAAAAGCATTCGGGGGTGACATTTTTTAGGGTTTTTGATCAGCCTGAAAGCATTCGGGGGTCTGTGGGCCTGGATAACATTGGGTGTTTTAAGCTTAAAAACATAATTTCATGAATTATCCAGGTTAGCTATTCGGAACCACAAAACCTGGTTTTAGCTCCCGTACTTAGATAAATTTCTTGCCGTTACCCAAATTTTCAACAATATTGTTTTTTGATTTATTAACCTGAACAAATCATAGCCGCAAAGGCTCAAAGGCACAAAGTATTGAAAAAAAAAAGAAAATAAGTTTTATAATATAAATCGAAAGAAACTCGGTTTTTAATCGTAGTTCTTCTAAGTTATACAATCTTAGTGTCTTAGAGTATTGGTGGCAGAATTTATGAATAATGCAAAACACTGAAGGTTTAAGAATTTGTTTTCTAATCAAATATTCATTGGGTATTGTTCTGAATTGAATTTTTAGGTTGAAGTTTTATTTCGGAGATTTTAGTTCATGGATATTACCCATTTTTTTACCTTCATTAACAACTCAAATGAAGAAACTACCCAGGTCATTCAAATTTCATCCACGTTGGTCCAAATTGACAAAACAAATTTTCTTATCGATACCGGTTTTGTAAATCAACATGAGATCGTATATGTTTTGAATAAAATGGGATTATCCGCTTTTGATATCCATTATGTTTTGAACACGCATGTGCATTTGGATCATGTCGGTGGTAATCAGCATTTTCCACAGGCTGAGATTTATATGAGTGAACGAGATTATTTTTTTCAACGGGATTATATGAATGAATTTCATGGCGCTGACCAGAAATTGATTTCGGATATCATAAAATCTTTTTATCCACAGTTTAACGAGAAGCAAATTGAGTTGTATGGTCCATTATCACAGCAGATGTCTTTGCAATGGCAAGATGACCTTGTGGGAAATACCGAACAGATCCATTATATTGAGGAGGATTGGCCTTTTGATTTCATTCAAGCTATCCCGACTCCCGGCCATTCGATAGGGCATTATGCATTTCAAATCGATACTCCCGAAAAGTCGTTTCTGGTTACGGGTGATGCCCTCACTACAAAATCTGCCTTCCGCTTGAACAAAATTGATTTTCCGTATTGCCATAACAATCATCTGTATCTGGAGAGCCAACAGAAGATCGGAGAGTTTCAAGGGATCATTATCCCCGGCCATGACAAGCCTTTCGATGCCGTAAATGGAAAATACTTAGAAGAATACAATGCAAAGCATACAGAGTTGGAGGATTAATAAGGTGATTGTTTTTACAGAACCCATTCATCTCAATCATCCATATTTAATCCCATCTATACGGTGCTAGTCACAAATGCGGAACGTATTGCAAGTGCCATTTGTATTTAGGTTCATGCGAAATAAATGCCTGATAGTTAACTCCTGATTTCAAATATCAAAACTAGAATTCATTGGGTTCCGTGAGTCCGGCAATAATCTAAAAAAATTTATCGATATTCAGGAATTTAACAAAGGGTCAATGAAGATTCATTCGTATTATTTATAATAGAGAAGATATTCATAAATTTTCACCGCGAAGGCGCTTAGATGCAAAGAAACAAAAAGTTACACTAAAAAATGTTTTGGAAACTAAGCAACTATAGTTCAAATGATAAATACTTAAAAAATATCACAATTTCCTCTTGGCGGTCTTTGCGTCTTTGCGGTTCATGAATTATCCAGGTTAATTATTTTCGATTCGTTCAAGAGAAATTGTATTTAAAAAATTAGTTAGAAAGGAAATAAAATGGGAAAATTAAAGTTTACTGTTTTTTTGATCTTGCCTTTCATGATCGTAACGAGTATTGCCACAGCACAGAAAATAGAGAAAGTGAATATAAAAGGTTATGTCAGGGACACCAAATCCGGTGAAACATTGCCTTACGCCAATATCACAGTCAAAGGCAGAAAATATGGCACCGCATCGAATGTGAATGGTTATTTCGTCCTGGTTAATATGCCGGTTGGACCTTGTACCTTGCTTGTTCACTACATCGGTTATGAAGCTTTTGAGCTGCCCCTGGAAGCCAAAAAAGGGATGGAATCGTTAACCATCAAAATGAAGCAAAAAATCATATCGGGGGATGAAGTTATTATTACTGCCGAAAACCTGCAAACGATGGAAGTATCGAAAACCGTAAGCCAGCTCAGAATTTCACCCAGGGAAATTGCGAAATTACCAGCCATCGCTGAAGTAGATATTTTTCGTTCATTGCAGCTTTTGCCTGGCATTAGCGCCGTCAACGATGGCAATGCCGGCTTGTATATTCGTGGCGGCACTCCGGACCAAAATTTGGTTTTGTATGATGGCATGACAATTTACAATGTCGATCACTTTTTTGGTTTCATCAGCGCTTTCAATGCTGAAGCGGTTAAAGATGTTCGCGTTTTCAAAGGTGGGTTTCCGGCAAAATTTGGCGGTAGAACTTCCAGTGTCGTGGAGCTCACCGGCAAATCCGGCAGCTATGATAATTTTCAGGCGGTAGGAAATGCAAGCTTGCTTAGTGGCAGCGGCCTTCTGCAATTTCCAATTGGCGGTAAGGGCGCCTGGCTTATATCATTTCGCCGATCTTACACGGATTTTATCAACAGCGGTATTTATGATAGTATTTATAATGCCGTAAGCGGGAAAAACAACGGCGACGATTCCGAAGAGAATACCCAAACACAACAACCACTCGGACCTGGTGGCGGCCGTCGCGGCGGGCCACGCCAGGCGCCCCAGCAGGAAACATTTGTGCCGGATTTCTACTATTACGATCTCAATAGCAAGCTAACTTATTCTCTTACAAAAAATGATATTTTGTCTTTTAGTCTATACAATGGCCGGGATAACCTGGATGAATCGCAGGATTTGGGCCAACTCAATTTTCGTAGGCCGACAGCAGCAGGAAGTGATTCATCTGCCAGTGCATCCATATCAGATATCACTCAATGGGGGAATACAGGTTTTAGTGGCAAGTGGGCAAAAGTCTGGAGTGATCGACTCTATTCGAATTTCCTGGTTGCCTACTCTAGCTACAAGAGCGAAAGCGCCAGTGGTTTTAGTACTACCAATGCAAATCAAAATACGATTCGACGTGCATTTAGCTCCCGGGAAGAAAATGAAGTCACAGATTTTACTCTCCGTTTAGAAAATGAATACCAGTTGACGTCGGCTCACAAATTCGAGTTTGGTTTCAGCCGTACGAAATCGGATGTCTTCCTGAATTTTACAGTGAATGATACCGTCAATATCCTCGATCGGGATGATGAAGCGGCACAAACCTCATTCTATTTTCAGGATCAATGGAATGTGCTAAAACCATTGGCCATAACAATCGGTGTTCGAAGTACGAATTACGAACCGACAAAAACGACGTACTGGGAGCCCCGCGCTTCATTTAGCCTTAATCTAAATAGAAATATTGCTTTGAAGGGAGCCTGGGGACAGTATCATCAATTCGTCAATCGGATTGTTAACGAGAATGTTTTGGAAGGCAACCGGGATTTTTGGCTGTTGGCCGACGAACAGCTGGACCCGGGATATGCCGAGCATAGAATTCTTGGCATCAGCTATGAAAATCCCGATTACCTGTTCGATGTAGAAGCCTACCATAAAGATTTGGATGGTGTGGCTGAATTTTCCCAGCGATTTCGGCGAGGACCGAATATGGACCCGGAAGACCTGTTTTTTCTCGGAACCGGGATTTCGCAAGGTATCGAATTCCTGGCCCAGAAAAAGAGTGGCCGGCTCAGCGGCTGGTTGAGTTACACCCTGGCAAAAGTCGAATACACTCTCGATGTTTTCAACGATGGCGAACCGTATCCTGCGGACCAGGACAGGAAACATGAATTGAAATTGGTTGGAAATTACGGCATGGGTAAATGGAACCTGGCGGCGACCTGGGTCTATGCTTCGGGCGCTCCGTTTACCTCTCCTGAAGCACAATATTCCATCGCTTTGATCGATGGAAATACTAGAAGCTACATTAACGTAAGTGATAAAAACGCAAACCGCTTGCCTGAATACCACCGGTTTGATTTGAGCGTCACCAGGAAATTCAGCAGCGAAACAATGAATTTTAACCTGGGGTTATCGATTTTCAACCTTTACAATCGAGGCAATGTTTGGTACCGTGAATATGTTTTAGACACAAGTCCTGTTATTGTTCGGAATGTTACAACACTCGGTTTTACTCCGACGTTGACATTCAGGGTTGCAATGAAATAAAGGTTTTTTAGACAGGATAAACAGGATATACATAATTGATAAAAAACTATCGAGATTTGATTATTGTCGTAATATCTTCGTCGATCCTGTAAATCCTGTCAAAAAAATATGATATATGCAATATTCATAAATGAAAATTAAAGAGGAAATAATCATGAAAAAATTCGTTTGGTTAGGAATGATTGCTATTGCGGTTAACTTCATGGGATGTGAAGAAAGTTCTCCGCTTTTGCCTGAAACGGATAAGGTAGTTGTTCAAGCTTATCTGTATACAAATGAAGCCGTCACGGATATTCATTTGTCGACTACCTATGCCATCACCTCGGAAGATACCGCTGGTGTCCCAATTAATAATGCCATGGTATCACTGGAAAAAGCCGGCCAACTCTACCAGCTTGTATCGACACCCGGAGGTGAAGGTTACTACCATTACCCGGGAAATGATTTGAATGTAAATATCGGTGACAATTTTAAGATTATCGTTGATTATGATAACGAAATTATCACTGGTGAAACGATTATTCCGGATGCGCCCTTAAACGTTAATATCTCAACGGAAAATTATGTGATTTCTACGGATTTCTTTGCCTCACGTTTTGATACTTCTACTGTTCGGGTAAGGTGGGATCTGGAAAATGAAGACACCTACTACTTTGTCATTATTGAAAATACCGAAACCAATTTAGTGTTTATCAATGAACGATTTGGTGACCTCTTCAATCGATTTAGAAGTTTTCGCTCGCGACCGATCCAGGACAACGAATATGTAATCCGGCGTTTTGACTTAACCTACAAGGGTAATTATGAAGTGCGTGTTTATAAGGTCAACCAGGAATATGCTGATTTATACGTTTTTGGTTTGCAAGATTCCCGTAATTTGAACGAGCCCAAAACAAATATTAAAAATGGTCTCGGCGTTTTTGCCGGATTTACCAGCACTGCGGTTCATTTTAATGTTACAACGAATTGAATGATTTCTAATAGCAAAAGCCTTGTAAATAGTTAGATCAGGGCTCAGTCCTAAGGTAGTGGTTGGTATTGCTTTTTGGATTTGTTAGGGACTAAGTATATAAAAACATACATATCTAGCGAAGCTGAGGAGAAATCTTTTTCACGAAATAATGCTAAGATATTAAAATTATAGAAACTCATAAGATTTCTCTTCCGCCCTGGCGGGATCGAAATGACAATGAGTGGTATGGGCAAAGAGTTTTCGTTCAGATACTAACTAAGTTGGAGCACTTGGCAGCTAATCTCTAACCTCTTTTCTCCAACAGCGGGTTTCTAACCTCACTCCCTCCGAATCGTAATATCACTGCTGGTTTCCAGACGAACCGGGATGGTTCCTTTGCCTAATTCGATACTAATTTTTTTCGACCGATCCCCAGTAAGATAGACCGGAAAGTCGGATGTAATCTCTCCATATTGCGTACGGGCATTGATAGCTATATCAAAATCGGAAGGAATAAATAATTTGATCGGTTTATAAGTGGTAATCAGCTCGATATGACCATCCTTGGGGATGTTTTTAATACGGGAGACTTCAATGGGGCTGCTCTGGCCGCGAACCGTTATCGATCCGCTCGTTCCTTTTAAAATAACGTATTTGTATGAATTGGTTATGTCGATATTTCCGACTACATTTGTGGCCCGAACGCTGCATGAACTACCGTTTATTGTTAAATGGCCACCCACATCCCTGACATCAATGGGTTTATATGTTGTACGGATATTTACATCTTTATTAACCCCTTGCACAGTTACTGTTGAAGAACCTCCTTCAATTTCTAATCCACCGTCAATATTCTTCACGTCGATGTCCTTGTAGGTCGATCGAATATAGACATCGGATTTTACATTTTCCACAGACACGGTGGATGATCCCGCATTCAAATCAAGTTCACCCCTGACATTATTTACTACGACTTCTTTGTAGGAGGTTCTTATCGAAGCATTTTTCCCAATATTATTTACATACACAGGGCAAGAGTTACCAATGATTTTTAATGTTCCACCGACGCTGTCGACTTCTATCCGCTTATAACTGGTTTCGATGGTTGCGTCTCCCTTGATGTCTTCCACACTTACTTGTGAGCTGTTTCCTTTAATGGTGAGGTTGCCCATAACCTTTTTCACGCTGATGGGTTTGTATGATGATCGAATGTCACACCGGCCAGCCACGTTACGGCCCTCAATAGGACTACTACCCGAGTTGATTATAAGATTGCCGCCAATATCTTCGAAACGAATTTCTTTGTAGTTGTTTTCGATTTCGGTATTCCCCGATATCCTTAGTACTGTTACTTTACCACTACTATTGCGTATTGTAACATCTCCATCGTGATCGTTTACATACACTAACGCGTAATTGTTATGCACATCCAGAATTCCTGAACAGTTTTCGACGGTTACCTCGCCGGAAGAATTTTCGATATCCAAAGTACCTTCAACATTGTCGATCGTGATGTCACCATACTTATTGTCAATGGACAATGATTGCTTTGTCGGCACATAGATTTTCAGTTCAGTGTGGATAGAAACATTCCATTCATCCGAATCAAAAAGTCGTTTAAAAAGATTTTTAAACCCGCGTTTGCCAAGTCTTCGCATTTTTTCGCGAGGCGAGTCTACAATTATCCGAATACCACCGCGATAATTTTCAAGTTTGAGATCACTTTCCTCCAACAATTGATTGATTAACTCGGTATCGATTCCGTCGGTTTCGATGCTGATTTTTGCTTCTACGGTAACTTCATTCTGGTCTGCGCCTACAATTGAGATGTCCCCTTGTGAACCTTCAATATAAACCGTGTTGCCAGGCGCTGAATTTATTTTCCCGGTTAGTGTTTTGGTTTTTGATCTTTTATCTGAACGATCCCCAGCTGCAACAAAACTGTTCGAGAATAAAAGTAAAATCCCTGCAAAAAATATAACTTTTTGTGTTGTTTTACCGAGCATTTGGTTCTCCTTTATAAGTTGGTTTTAAGAATGAATTATAATTGTTGAATTTCTAAATTTAAGACTTCATTTAAGGTTTCTTTTTTGTCTTGAAGCGCAGCGAGCAGATACCGGCGAATATGTGTATTGGCAGGATTTTCAATCAAGGCTGCCTTGCAACGTGCAATTTGAATATCGATGGTTTCAAGGCGATCGCGATATAACAGTATCAACTCAATATCCATTTCGGAAAATCTATTTTGAGTCGCTTCTTCTAATCCACTGATCGCATCTTCATAAGCCGATTCTGTTTCCTTAACCTCCTGGAGAAGAGTCTTCGCTAATAAACTCGGAGAATTTTGGCTGGCGCCGGTTTTTGAGAAATAAACAGTTAGACCAATTGCCAGGATGAAGATTGCTGCCATGGCATAAATCGGGGTCTTATATCTTTGCAGGCTCATTATCCGGTTGGATTTTCGTTCTCGCTCTTGTTGGATATTGCGTTCGATATTTTTCCATAAATTTGGGGCATGGATGGGTTGTCTCAGTTTACCGGAGAGCTCCATTAATTGCTTATCCTTTTCCAGGATTGCCTGACAAACCGAACAATTGACCGTGTGCTTCATATAGGCTTCTTCGTCCAGTTTTCCCAATTCATACTTTTCATTGAACTTACAATTCATATGGCAGCTCCTGTACTTGCATCGGATAGTAACGAACGTAATCTGGCTTTTGCATGAAATACCTGGGCTTTCACCGCCCCGACACTCAAACCCAAAACTTCTGCGATTTCTGCCTGGGGAAATTCCTCAACTGCGAACATTACGAAGCAAGCTTTCATACGTTCGGGAAGCTTGTTTATTGCTTCCTCCAATTGCATGCGTAAATCATTCATAGGTTTATATGATGTTTCATTTTCGACAAGTGTCAGATCGGTTTGAATTTTTCTCTTTTTGAGTGCGTCTAAACAGACATTCATGACGATCCGGAATAAGTACGTACTAAATTTGGCATCAAAGCGATACTTGGAAATTCCCTGGTAGAGCTTCATAAAGGCCACCTGGATTGCATCTTCAGCGTCACTTTGGTTTTCCAGCATTCTAATTGCCATACCCAGCATCGGTTGCTCAAAGTGATGATAGATTTTTTTAAAAGCATTTAGATCTCCTGCTTGACATCTTTGGATAATTTCGTTTTCATTTTCAAGAACCGAAATCAAATAATTTTTCTTTCCATTTTGTTAGATTTGACCAGGATTGGAGTCAAAAGGTTTAGATGATAAGTTAATAAATTATTATTTTGATGATACAAGAAACCACATTGAGCTTGTGATTTACAATAATCATTCTTTATTTGCAGGTTATAAATTTAAACAAATTAATCTGTAATTATATTATCCTGTTTGGGATGCTATTTAGTTCTATAGTTAAAATATAATGTATTTTGAGAAAATTATCTTGTGAGTCAATGTGGAAAATAATAACTTGGGGAAAGACAAAACAATGGAATAACTTGTTATGTGTATTGGTGGCACAAGTACCAGATAATAGGTTCTTGCAAATAACTTCTAAAAGTTTGTTTAGATATGACTATTATAGAAGGGCAAATAGAGCCTCTAAAAAAACTGAAAGAATCTTTAAGTGGAAGCGGTATAACTAGATTTAATTCTATAGGTGAAATACGTCGTTTTCTTAGGGACTTTGAGTCTGAAAAAAAGCAACTGCCGAGTCATATTGAGAGCGTATTAGAGGCAGAAATACAAGACATGCAGTCTACCCTTATTAGTCATCAACAGATCTACGATGAACTAAAAACTAGTATTCGAAATGAAATAGAACAACAGATACACAAACTCGAAGCAGAAATTAAGCTAGCAAGCGACAGGAACGATAGAAGCATTTTCTATAGAGCTTTCTACTTCCTAAAGATCACATTTTTATCCCGCAGGACGTCCAGCCTAGTAAACAACCTGGAGAGCATTCTCAAAAAGAAAACAAATAATGCGGAAAATACGGTAGCTAGACTAGAGAATGAAATCGAGGGTTGCCTAGAGAATAAGAAAAAGCTAATTTCAGAGCGTTGCAAGAAATCTCTTGATGATCTGACTTATACAAAGGAGGTTGTTGATGGGCTTTACACATTAGTTGCTGGAGCAATTGGAGAAACTTCCGTTGTGAATGCTCTTCATCAACTATCAGATGATTACTATCTAATAAACGATTTTTCAATAAGGTTTGATCCTCCCATATATAACAAGAAGGAAAATGACAGAATATTCAGTATTCAAATTGATCATCTACTAGTTTGTCAGTCAGGGGTGTTTCTTCTTGAAACGAAAAATTGGAGTAAAACCTCAGTAGAAAATCTTGATCTTAGATCACCAGTCAAGCAAATATTAAGAACTAGCTTCGCACTATTTGTATTGCTGAATAGTGATTCACAACTTAACGATATCAAGCTTGAACGCCATCATTGGGGCGCCAGAAAAATACCAATCAGAAATATTATCGTTATGATCAACGAAAAGCCTAAAGAAGAATTCAAACATGTAAAAGTATTATCTCTAAAAGAGCTGATCGGTTACATACAGTATTTTGATCCAACGTCGTTTGACGGTGAAGAAGTCAAAGGCATCTTCGAATATTTAAAGAAAAGAATGTAGAAATACACACAACAAGCGCATGCAGTTGGACCGCGCCACTCGCCGCGAGAGTGAAACGGTCGCTGATAAGTGTCTGATAAGTGAAATTCTCACACCTACACCAGCTCAACCGCCTCTTTCAGCATTTGGTCATTCACTTCAATATATCGCTGTGTCGTACTTAAGTGCTTATGACCTGCGAGTTCCATAAGTACTTTTACACTGACACCCTTGCTTGCGAGTTTCGTAATGAATGTTCTACGGCCACTGTGGCTTGTTGCGCCTCTTATGCCTGCTGCAATGTAAATACGGCTGAACACCTGGCATAGCGCGTTGGGAGAGAATGGCT